>CANKTR010000005.1 GCA_947486475.1 Microbacteriaceae bacterium
CCTCCGCCGTGACAGGGCGGCACGCTAACCAACTGCGCTACAGGGCCTTGCATATTGAATTGTAGACCTGCGTGACCCCAACGGGATTCGAACCCGTGCTACTGCCGTGAAAGGGCAGCGTCCTAGGCCACTAAACGATGGGGCCGTGTCATGCATCCGAGGATGAGCAACAGACCTGAGTTTATGGGTTATTCGGTTCGCACGCAAACCGCCCGTCGCTCGGCAATGTCAGGATTGCCGACATTCCGCGATTACCCTGAAATGACCAGTGTTTTCAGCGGGGGTGATGGGTATGCGCAGAGGGTGGATCGGCCTCGGCGCTTTTGTTGTGAGCATTTCGCTGCTCATCAGCCCGCTCCCCTCGAAAGATCTCGCCTTCGCCGCCAACTACCCGTCGTGGTCAGATGTTCTCGAGGCGCGAAACGATGTTGCGCTCAAAGAGGCGGCGATTGCCGAGCTCAAAAGCATCATCAAGGGGCTGGAGAAGAAGGTAGCGGCCGCCATAGCCGAGACAGAACGCGCTGGAATGATTTACCAAGTTGCGCAACTGGCGTTCGACGAGGCGGCATACAAGGCTGACCAGTTGCAAGCCCAGGCCGACGAGGCGAAGAGCGACGCAGAGGCGTCGCGGATTCGGGCCGGCCAGTTCGTGTCGGAACTCGCGCGTGTTGGCAGCGTCAATATCTCGACGAGCCTCCTCTCGAATCAGTCGGGCGCCGCCGACCTTCTCAGTCGCCTCGGTTTCGCCTCGATTATTGCGTCTCAGGCCGATGGGATTTATCAGGCGGCGATTCGCGATCAGAATTCTGCGCAGTCATTGACCGACCAAGCAAAGGTTGCAAAGAAAGAGCGTGACGTACTTCGGGCCGAGGCGGAAGCCGCATTCGAGATTGCGCAGACCGCGGCGATTGCGGCTCAAACGGTGTTCCAAGAACAACAGGACCACCGGGCAACACTGCTGGCCCAGTTGGCGACCCTTGTCGAGGACAGACGGGCCACCGAGGAGGAATATCAAAAGGGCCTCGAAGAGAACGGTACCGCCGGCAGTAACCTTCCGCCAGGGGCGATTTCGTCAAAGGGTTGGGCTCGGCCTGCGGCGGGGTACATTTCGAGCGGCTTCGGATGGCGCGTTCACCCGATTTACCAGAGCGTCATGTTCCACTCGGGCACGGATCTTGCCGCTGGCTGCGGGGTGCCGATTTACGCCGCACGCGGCGGCCAGATTATCTATGCCGCACCGCTCGGCACCTACGGCAACTTCATCCTGATTAACCACGGTGGCGGAATCTCGACCGGGTACGCGCACATCGCGAACGGCAAAACCTTCGTCAAGATTGGTGAGCAGGTCTCAACCGGAACACATATCGCCGACGTCGGTTCGACCGGCGGTTCGACCGGATGTCACTTGCACTTCGAAGTCCGCGAAAACGGAAAGGCAACCGACGCGGTTCCGTATATGCGGCGCATGGGAATCACGCTCGGATAATTAGTGGCCTGCGGCGAGGCGGGCGATGCCCTCTTCGACGATCGCTTCGGCTTCGGCGCGACCCTGCCAGCCCTCGGTCTTGACCCACTTGTTGGGCTCAAGATCCTTGTAGTGCTCGAAGAAGTGCTCGATCTCTTTCTTCGTGAATTCGGGGATGTCAGCGAGGTCCTGGATGTGTGCCCAGCGCACGTCCTTTTCGAGAACCGCGATGACTTTTGCGTCGCTTCCGCCGTCGTCGGTCATGTTGAACACGGCGACGGGGCGAACGTTGAGCCCGACACCGGGGTACAGCGGGTAGTCAAGGAGGACGAGCACGTCGACGGGGTCACCGTCGAGGCCGAGCGTGTTCTCGAAGTATCCGTAATCGGTCGGGTAGACGAAGGTCGTGAACAGCACGCGATCGAGGTACACGCGACCGGTTTCGTGGTCAACCTCGTACTTGTTTCGGCTTCCCTTGGGGATTTCGATAACGGCGGGGTATCCGGCCATGATGTCTCCTCGTGTCTCAACGGTTCTCGGATAACCTTACCGAGTGACCGATATCAACGGCGAGCGGCGGGGCAGGTTGTCCCCTGCCGCCGCCGAGGTCCGATTGGCGGTCTCGGAGTTTTTCGACCGTCACCCCGTTACGGATGACTCCCTCGTCCTCGTTGCACTGAGCGGCGGAGCGGATTCTCTGGCGCTCGCGGCGGCAACTCGATTCGTCGCTGCAAAACGCGGGCTCCGCGCCGGCGCTGTCATCGTTGATCACGGGCTTCAACCGGGAAGCGCCGAACTCGCGGTCTCGGTATCGGAAAAGGCGATGTCACTCGGGCTCTATCCGGTCGAGGTGGTCCACATCGTCGTGGGAACCGAAGGCGGTCCCGAGGCAGCCGCTCGCGACGCACGATACGCTGCCTTGCGCGCCGCCACCGAACGTCACGGCGCTGCCGTCGTTCTGACGGGTCACACCCGAAACGACCAGGCCGAAACGGTCCTGCTTGGACTGGCGAGGGGGAGCGGCCCCGGCAGCCTTCGCGGCATGGCGGAACTCGACGGACTTATCGGCCGACCGTTTCTCGACGTCACGCGCGAGGTGACGCGCGCAGCGTCCCTCGCCGAGGGGCTCGAGCCCTGGGATGACCCACACAACGTCGACGAGCGCTTTTCGCGAGTCCGGGTCCGGCACTCCGTTCTCCCGGTCCTCGAAACCGAACTCGGCCCGGGAATCGTTGATGCCCTTGCCCGAACGGCCGACCTCGTTCGCGACGACGATGACGCGCTGGACCTTCTCGCCGCGGGGATGGCGCATCAGGTTCTCGCGACCGACCCCGTCTCGTTCGCCGCGGAGGATGTCGCGAATCGGCCGCGGGCGCTGCGAACCCGAATCATACGAATTGCCGCGAGTCGGGCCTGGGGCACGACCATCACCCACGTCCAAACTCGTGCCATCGATGCCCTTTTGACCGACTGGCACGGGCAGGGAACGGTTGATGTCACCGGCGGTAGTGTGGTCAGACACGATGGTCGAATCCGATTCGACCCCGCCAGTTAGGACGACATGCGGTACGACGACGTTTCCGACCAACTCGACGAGATCCTCGTTACCGAGGAACAACTTCTTGTGCGAATCACCGAGCTTGCCCTCGAGATCGAGCGCGACTACGCCGGTAAAGACCTTTTGCTCGTCGGCGTCCTCAAGGGCGCGGTCATGGTGATGAGCGACCTGTCGCGTGCGCTGACGATTCCCATCACGATGGACTGGATGGCGGTGTCGTCCTACGGACACGGAACGACCTCGAGCGGCGTGGTGCGAATCCTCAAAGACCTCGACACCGACATCGCCGACCGGAACGTCCTCCTTGTCGAGGACATCATTGACACCGGTCTGACGCTGTCGTGGTTGCGTGACAACCTGATGTCTCGTGGTGCTGCGAGTGTCAAGATTTTTGCGGCTCTTCGCAAACCCGACGCGGTCAAGGTCGACATCCATGCCGACTACCTCGGATTCGACATTCCCAACAAATTCGTCGTCGGCTACGGACTCGACTATGCCGAGAACTTTCGGCACCTTCGTGACGTCGCTGTGTTGTCTCCGAGCGTGTACGCCGAAAGCGAATAGCCCCGATGTGACGTCGTGCCAGCGGGTACGCTGGCAAGACGTGTTGTAGAACAGGAGCAAGGCGCCGAATGAAGAATTTTCTCAAAGGTCCGTGGCTGTATATCGCCGCCGGTCTGTTGGTTGTGTGGGTGGGCTTTTCATTCCTCACTACCGTCAATTACGCTCCCGTCTCGACCAAGGAGGGCCTGGCCTTCCTCGCCGACGGCAAGGTTAAAGAAGTCACCATCACCGACTTCGAACAGCGCGTTGACCTCACGCTGAAAACCGCCGACACGGAATTCGGCGAAACCGTCCAGTTCTATTACGTTGCGCCGCGCGGAGCCGAGGTCATCCGCGCCATCACCACCGCCAACCCCGAGAAATTCACTGACGCGGTTCCCAAGGAATCATGGTTCATGTCGATTCTCGGGTTCGTCATCCCGTTCCTCATCATCGGTCTCGCGTTCTGGTTCATCTCATCCAATGCGGGCGGTGCTCGCGGAGCCATGCAGTTCGGCCGTTCCCGCGCCAAGCTGTTCAACAAGGAATCCCCGCAAGTGTCGTTCGAGGATGTCGCCGGCGCGGACGAAGCGATCGAAGAACTTCACGAGATCAAAGAATTCCTGCAGAACGCGGAAAAATTCGAAAAGGTCGGAGCCCGTATCCCCAAGGGAGTGCTGTTGTACGGCCCTCCTGGAACGGGTAAGACTCTGCTCGCACGTGCCGTTGCTGGCGAGGCATCGGTTCCGTTTTATTCGATTTCCGGTTCGGACTTCGTCGAAATGTTTGTGGGTGTCGGCGCGAGCCGCGTTCGCGACCTGTTCGACATCGCGAAACAGAACGCGCCCGCCATCATTTTCATTGACGAGATCGACGCTGTCGGTCGACACCGTGGCGCGGGAATGGGCGGCGGTCACGACGAGCGCGAACAGACCCTGAACCAACTCCTCGTCGAGATGGACGGCTTCGAGCCAGGCGAAAACGTCATCATGATCGCCGCGACCAACCGCCCCGACATCCTTGACCCCGCGCTTCTGCGTCCCGGCCGATTCGATCGCCAGATTCAAGTGGACGCCCCCGATTCGAAGGGTCGCGCCAAGATTCTCGCGGTGCATTCGAAAGACAAGCCAATGGCGAAGAACGTCGACCTCGAGGCGCTCGCGCGCAAGACGCCCGGATACACCGGTGCCGACCTCGCGAACGTCATCAACGAAGCGGCGCTTCTGACGGCTCGACAGGGCAAGAGCGAATTGACGAACGAGACCCTCGACGAAGCCGTCGACCGCGTCATGGCCGGACCTCAGAAGCGGTCGCGAATCATGAAGGACAAAGAACGCCTCATCACCGCGTATCACGAGGGTGGTCACGCTCTGGCGGCGGCCGCGATGCGTCAGACCGACCCCGTGACAAAAGTCACAATTCTTCCCCGTGGGCGAGCCCTCGGTTACACGATGGTTATGCCCCTTGACGACAAGTATTCGATCACTCGCAACGAACTGCTCGACCAGTTGGCGTACGCCATGGGCGGTCGGGTTGCGGAAGAAATCGTTTTCCAGGACCCGACAACGGGCGCCTCGAATGACATCGAAAAAGCGACGGGAATCGCGCGCCGCATGGTCACCGAGTTTGGAATGTCGAACGTGGTTGGGTCCGTGAAGTTGGGTTCGGGCTCTGGCGAGATGTTCCTCGGTCGAGACGTCGGACACCAGCGCGATTACAGCGACGGCGTCGCCGAACGGGTTGACACCGAGGTTCGTGCGCTGATTGACAATGCCCGTGACGAGGCGTGGACGGTGCTCACGGCCAACCGCGCGATTCTCGACCAACTCGCGAAGGAATTGCTCGAGAAGGAAACGCTGGACCACAACCAGCTCGCGACAATGTTTGCCAAGGTCAAGAAGCTTCCCGCTCGTCCCGTGTGGAAGTCGAACCCCAAGCGACCCGTTTCGACAAAGGGTCCGATTAAGGTTCCCGCGCGCATCTCGCTCGATGCAGACGTGAAGCCCGCTGCGAAAGCGAAGCCCGCCGCTAAAGTCAAGCCTGCAGTCACACCCGCAGCTACGCCCGCGGTCAAGCGGACGAAGCCGGCCGCGAAGTAGTTTCATGGCCATCGATCGGGACCGCATCGCCGCGGCTGTGAGGGAAATCCTCGCAGCTATCGGTGAGGACCCGTCGCGTGACGGGTTGCGCGAAACTCCCGTCCGGGTCGCCGACGCGATGGCGGAACTGTATGCGGGCGTTGGTGCCGATGCGACCGAGGGCTTGCGCGATTCGGCGTCGACCGCTGATGTCGTGTCGAACGACCCCGTCATCGTCCGCGACCTCGCGTTCCGCTCGATGTGTGAACACCACCTGCTGCCGTTTCACGGTGTTGCCCACATCGCGTATGAGCCAACCGACATCGTGGTTGGTCTCGGGCGCTTGGCGCGGGTGCTCGAGACGATTTCGTCGAGGCCCCAGGTCCAGGAGCGAATCGGCATAGAGGTCTGTAACGCGCTAACGACCGGCGTCGGAGCAAGCGGCGTGCTCGTGGTTCTTGACGCCCGCCACGAGTGTGTGTCTGCGCGAGGCGCAAAGCAGACCGACGCGTCGGCCGTCACCGTCACCGCGACGGGAAGCTTCGCGGTCGAACCGAGCCGCTCAGCTCTCCTCACTCTGATCGGCCGGGGAGATGGCTAACCGTCCCCTCGTTTTCGGTGTCCTGAACGTGACACCTGATTCGTTCAGCGATGGAGGGCTGTGGGATTCGCCCGACACTGCGATCGAGCACGCGCGCGCGATGGCGGCGGACGGCGCCGATGTCATCGATGTCGGCGGAGAGTCGACTCGCCCAGGGGCTGCTCGAATCGACGAAGCCGAAGAACGCCGACGAGTCGAACCCGTGATTCGCGCACTTGTGGCCGACGGCATTTCGGTGTCACTCGACACGATGCGAGCCGAGACCGCGCGACTCGGAATCGACCTCGGCGTCGACTACATCAACGATGTGTCGGGTGGGCTCTCTGACCCCGCGATGCTCGGCGTGGTCGCCGGTAGCGCCGTGACGTACATCGCGATGCACTGGCGAGGCGAAAGCGACGTCATGGACGAGAACGCCACATACGGCGATGTCACCCGTGATGTGCTCGCGGAGTTACGCGCGCGAATCGACGTGGCGCAGGGCGCTGGGGTTGCCCCTGGAAAACTGTGGATTGATCCGGGCCTCGGGTTCGCCAAAACCGCCGACCACAACTGGCAACTTTTGAGGGACCTCAACCAGTTCGTTGCACTGGGCTATCCGGTTCTCGTCGGAGCGTCGCGCAAGCGGTTTCTCAGTCGATTCGGAGAATCCCCGGCCGATCGCGATCAGGCGACCGCGATCATCAGTGTGTTGGCCGCCGAGGCGGGTGTGGCCGCGGTTCGTGTTCACGACGTCGCCCGAACAGCCGAGGCCCTTCGCGTTCGAAAATCCTGGTGGGGAGGCGCCGCATGACCGACGAGATTCGCCTGCGCGGGCTCCGGGCCTTCGCGCACCACGGCGTGTTCGCCGACGAGCGCGCCAATGGCCAAGAATTCATCATCGACGTCGACGCGCGCGTTGCACTGGCGGGTCTGGGCGACGACATCGCGCAGACGATTCATTACGGTGAACTCGCGGTCGCCATCGTCGAGGCGGTCGAGAGCGACCCGGTCGACCTCATCGAAACCGTCGCCGAGCGCGTCGTGAACATCGTTCTGGGGTTTGGTGCGCTTTCCACCCGGGTCGAAGTTCACAAGCCCAGTGCGCCGATTACCGTCCCGTTCGACGACGTGTCCGTCGTGATTGAACGGATGCGCCCATGACCCGCGCTGTCATCGCGATGGGGGCGAACCTGGGGAACCGTGGAGAGACAATCGGGGCCGCGATCGAACGATTGGGGGCGACCGAGGGTATTGACGTGGTCGCGGTGTCTGACCTCGTTGAGACCATCGCGATTCGACCGGACGGGCCCGACGACACCCACCCGAACTATCTCAACGGTGTCGCGATTGTCGACACAACACTGTCCGCCGCGGGTCTTCTCACGGTTCTGCACGCGATCGAAGACGACCACGGGCGGACTCGCACCGAACGTTGGGGTGACCGGACAATCGACCTCGACCTCATCGTGTTCGGCGACCTGATCGAAGACGGCAACCTCGTCATCCCGCACCCACGCGCCCACGAGCGCTCGTTCGTTCTGGGGCCGTGGCTGAGCCTCGACCCCGACGCGTCAATCCCCGGGCGAGGACCCGCAAGCGCCCTACTCGCGGCGGTGCTCGCGTGAAAAAGACGAATCCGCTGTTCCTCGTCGGGCTCACTCCGTTTGCGTTTGGCGTCGGGTTCGCGCTCGACTGGCTGCTCGTCAGCTCCGGTCGAACCGCTATCCCGGTTCCGTGGACGCTGTCGATCTGTCTCGTCCTCATCGGCATCGCGGTTCTCGCGCTCGGTGCGCGCGTTCGCTGGGCGGTGAAACCCGTCAAGGGCCGCCGCATCGATCCCATCACCGCGGTGACAATCGTGCAGTTGGCGAAGGCTTCGGGGGTAGGCGGAACTCTCTTGTTCGGCACGACCGTCGGCTTTCTCGCCTTCTCGACATCGCGGCCCGTTGTCGTCGACGCAGTCATTCCGTCGAACATTGGCGGTGTCGTCGCGTCACTCGTGCTCGTTATTGCGGCGCTTGTCGCCGAGTGGTGGTGTGTGTTACCCCCACAGGACCCGGACGGAGAACCCGCATGATGACGCCAGGTCGACTCGAGGTCGGACTCGTCGGGACCGCGCCGGAACTTGCGATCATGGGACTCGCCCTCGCCGGCGCCGGACATTTCCCGTGGACCATCACCGAGCCCGCCCCGGCCGACCGCGAACGGGTCGTCTCGTTGTTGCGCGGCGTGTCAATTCAATCGCCCGCGGAGGTCGTCGCAGCCACCCAGTTGATCATTATCGGGGCGGGTGAGGGCGAGACGGTCGCCGAGATTGTCGAGTCGCTCGCCGACGCCTGGAAGCCCGGACAAATCGTTCTGCACACCTCGGCCGAATTCGGGATTGATGTGCTCGAAGCCGCTACGCGAAAGGGTGCGATTCCGCTCGCCATTCATCCGGTTCTGACTTTCACGGGAACATCGCTCGATTTACACCGCATGAAGGACGCGTATTTCGCGGTCACGGCACCCGCGGTGGCTCTACCCATCGCCCAAGCCTTGGTCGTCGAAATGGGGGGCGAACCGTTCGTCATCGAGGAAGACGACCGCGCAGCGTACGCCGATGCGATTGCGACGGTCGCCGAGTTCTCGCGAGCGATCGTCGACCAGTCGACGTTCCGCCTTCACGAAATCGGGGTCGAACACCCCGGAGCCGTTCTGCGGGCACTCGCGCACTCCGCGGTCGAAGAGGCGCTGCGGGCATCGTCGGACGGAGCAATCGACCCGATCGGCCGTTGGCTCGACGACACCGCGGCTGACGACGAAGACTGAGTCCGAACGCGGCTCGACGAACCTGCCAATCGGCAGAGCGCCTGAACGGTAACCTTGACAGGTACCAGAAGGGGCGCCATGACTGACGAGACCGAACTGTCGGCCGACGAGATTATCGAACAGAAGGCTGTTCGTCTCGCCAAGCGCGCCACGCTTCTGGAAACCGGCGAGGCGTACCCCGTCTCGGTTCCTGTCACCGACACGATCGCTGCGGTTCGCGCCGAGCACAAGGGCCTCGATGTCGACGTTGCGACCGGTGTGACCGCCGGCCTCGCTGGCCGAATCGTCCACTCGCGCAACACCGGGAAACTCTGTTTTGCCGCCCTGCAGTCGGGCGACGGCGAGCGCATCCAGGCGATGCTGTCACTCGATGTCGTCGGCGAGGACGCCCTCGAACGGTGGAAAGAACTCGTCGACCTGGGCGACCACGTGTTCGTCAAGGGCGAAGTCATCACCTCGAAACGCGGCGAACTGTCAATCCTCGTGTCCGAATGGCAGATGGCGGCAAAGTCGCTGTTGCCGTTGCCGAACCTGCACGCCGAGCTGAGTGAAGAGACGCGCGTCCGCCAGCGCTACCTTGACCTCATCGTGCGCGACCAGGCACGCCAGAACGTCGTCACCCGCGCGACGGCGATGGCGTCGCTGCGCGAGACGTTCGCCAAACACGGCTTCCTCGAGATCGAAACCCCGATGCTCCAGACGATGCACGGAGGCGCCGCCGCCCGCCCGTTCGTCACGCACTCGAATGCGTTCGACATGGAACTGTTCCTGCGCATCGCGCCCGAACTGTTCCTCAAGCGCGCGGTGGTCGGCGGAATCGACCGCGTCTTCGAAATCAACCGTAATTTCCGTAACGAAGGCGCCGACTCGACGCACAACCCCGAGTTCGTGATGCTCGAGTTTTATCAGGCGTACGGCGACTACAACACCGTTGCCGACCTCACGCAAGAGATGATCCAGAACGCGGCTGTCGCCGTCGCCGGTTCGCACGTTGTCACCTGGAACGACGGCACAGAGTACGACTTCGGCGGTGATTGGCCGCGTATCTCGATGTTCGAATCGCTCAGCACCGCGATCGGCACCGAAATCACCCCCGAGACACCGATGAAGACTCTTGAAACGATGGCCAAGGCCGTCGAGATTGAGGTGCAACACCCGACCCACGGGAAACTCGTCGAGGAACTGTGGGAACACCACGTGAAGGGCGACCTCGTTCGACCCACGTTCGTCATGGACTTTCCCGTCGACACGAGCCCTCTCGTGCGCGAACACCGATCGAAGCCCGGCGTCGTCGAAAAGTGGGACCTGTATGTTCGCGGGTTCGAGCTCGCGACCGGGTATTCCGAACTCGTCGACCCCGTCATTCAGCGCGAGCGATTCGTCGAACAAGCGAAACTTGGCGAGCGCGGCGATGTCGAAGCCATGCGTCTCGACGAAGAGTTCCTGCGCGCACTCGAACACGGAATGCCACCGACGGGTGGCCAGGGCATGGGAATCGACCGCCTCCTCATGGCACTGACCGGCCTCGGCATTCGCGAAACCGTCCTGTTCCCGTTGGTCAAGTAAGAGGCGACATGATTCAGGACTTCTGGGGCAACGCGATCTTTTCGCTCGTGCCGACCATTCTCATCGGGCTCATCTTCTGGTTCGTGATGCGCAGCATCCTGCGCGCCGATCGAACCGAACGCGACTCTCTCAAGAAGTACGAAGCCGAAGAGCGCGAACGTCGCGGGCTGCCACCCACGAAGGACTAGTTCGAGCCCTCGGGAACGGCGATCTTCCACAGCAACTTGGCCGGGACGAATGTTGTCAGCCACACCGCCGAATCGGGGCTCGTTCGCCCTACCGGTTCGGGCAGAGCCTTCGTTTCGATCTCGAACAGGGCGACAGGCGCGTTGCGGCGTTTGCCGACCTTGACCGCTGACGTCGGGTCTTCGTGCATGTGGACGTACAGGCGCTTCTGCGGAAGCAGGCCTTCCTTGCGGTCGAGGATCGCGTCGAGGTTGTACTCCGGCGTCGCGTGATACAAATACTGCGGCGCAGTGTTGACGTCAATCAAATCGATGTTCACGTTCGGGTTGCTGTGCCCGTAAAACGCGCGCGCTTTCGTGCCGTCGATGCTCAGCTCGAATCGGTCGTTTCCGTCCGGGCCGACCTCGCGCAGGACGTCCTCGACCGTCACATGAATCTCGTCTGCGGCGAGGCGCGTGACGATGTCGGTCAACGGAAGCCACCCGACGGAGTCGAGTTCGACATCGGTCGCGTGGCGCAAAATGAAGGCGACGGCGCCGCCACGAGCGCGTGAGTTGTTCCGAGCCACCCTTCGATCGTACGGTTCCGCGCCGACACGGACCACCAGCCCGTGTTTTGCCCTCGGCGAAATCGCCCCATCGACGCCCCCGACGGGGTTACTCTCGCATTAATGACCCACGCACCTGCGTGAAGGAGATGACGAGATGTTTGAACGATTTACAGACCGGGCCCGTCGAGTTGTGGTGCTTGCGCAAGAAGAGGCGAAGCAGCTCAACCACAATTACATCGGCACCGAGCACATCCTGCTCGGTCTTATTCGCGAGGGCGACGGCATCGCTGCGAAGGCTCTAGCCGAACTCTCCATCTCGATCGACAACGTCCGCGAGCAGGTTCAGGAGATCATCGGGCAGGGACAGACTGCCCCGACCGGCCACATCCCGTTCACGCCCCGCGCCAAGAAGGTCCTCGAACTGAGCCTCCGCGAAGCGCTGCAGTTGGGGCACAACTACATCGGCACCGAGCACATCCTGCTCGGTCTCATTCGCGAGGGCGAGGGCGTCGCCGCCCAGGTCCTCGTCAAGCTCGGTGCGGACCTCACGCGCGTTCGCCAGACCGTCATCCAGTTGCTCTCGGGTTACCAGGGCAAGGAATCCGCGGTCGTCGGCGGAACCGAATCGACGATATCCGACAAGGGCTCGACGATTCTCGACCAGTACGGACGCAACCTCACGCAGGCGGCGCGCGAAGGAAAACTTGACCCCGTCATCGGGCGTGAGAAGGAAATGGAACGCGTCATGCAGATCCTTTCCCGACGCACCAAGAACAACCCCGTCCTCATCGGTGAACCGGGGGTCGGAAAGACTGCTGTTGTCGAAGGCCTCGCCCAGTCGATCGTCAAGGGCGAAGTGCCCGAGACGCTCAAGGACAAGCAGGTCTACACGCTCGACCTCGGTAGCCTCATCGCGGGTAGCCGCTACCGCGGTGACTTCGAGGAACGCCTCAAGAAGGTCACCAAGGAAATCCGCAACCGCGGCGACATCATTGTGTTCATCGACGAGATCCACGCGCTCGTTGGTGCGGGTGCGGCCGAAGGCGCGGTCGATGCGGCCAGCATCCTCAAGCCCATGCTCGCGCGTGGCGAACTGCAGACTATCGGTGCGACTACCTTGGACGAGTACCGCAAGTACTTTGAAAAGGACGCGGCCCTCGAGCGCCGATTCCAGCCCGTGACCGTCAACGAACCGTCTGTGGCGCATACCATCAACATCCTCAAGGGACTTCGCGACCGCTACGAAGCGTTCCACAAGGTGTCGATTTCGGATGGCGCGCTGACGGCTGCCGCAACGCTCGCCGACCGCTACGTGCAAGACCGCTTCCTGCCGGACAAGGCCATCGACCTTATTGACGAAGCGGGCGCTCGCCTGCGGCTGTCGATCCTGTCCTCACCGCCGGAACTTCGCGAATTCGACGACAAGATTGCTGTCGTTCGGGCCGAGAAGGAAAAAGCCATCGAGAACCAGGACTTCGAGGGCGCGGCGAAGTCGCGCGACGAGGAAAAGAAGCTGCTCGGGGAGCGCCTTCGCCTCGAGAAGGAATGGCGCAAGGGTGACAAGGGTGAACTGGGAACCGTCGACGAAGGAATCATCGCTGAGGTTCTCGCCCAGGCGACCGGAATCCCCGTGTTCAAGCTGACCGAAGAGGAAAGCGCCCGCCTGCGCATGATGGAGAAGTCGCTGCACCAGCGCGTCATCGGCCAAGAAGAAGCGATTGCGGTTCTGTCCAAGACCATCCGCCGAACGCGTGCCGGGCTCAAAGACCCGAAGCGTCCTTCCGGATCGTTCATCTTCGCCGGCCCGACCGGAGTGGGAAAGACGGAACTCGCCAAGGCGCTCGCCGAATTCCTGTTCGACGACGAGGACGCACTGATCGCCCTCGACATGTCGGAATACGGTGAAAAGCACACGGCCTCGCGTCTGTTCGGTGCCCCTCCCGGATACGTCGGGTTCGAAGAGGGCGGCCAACTCACCGAGCGCGTCCGTCGCAAGCCGTTCTCGGTTGTCCTGTTCGACGAGATCGAAAAGGCGCACCCCGACATCTTCAATTCGCTGTTGCAGGTCCTCGAAGAAGGCCGTCTCACCGACGGCCAAGGACGCGTCATCGACTTCAAGAACACCGTCATCATCATGACGACCAACCTGGGGACGAAAGACATCACGGGCGGCCCCGTGGGCTTCACGCTGCAGGGCGACTCGGATCAGACCTACAAGGCGATGCGATCGAAAGTCATCGAGGAACTCAAGAAGTACTTCAAGCCAGAGTTCCTCAACCGTGTCGACGAGACCATTGTGTTCCCGCAGTTGTCGCAAGACGAACTGCTGCAGATCGTCGACCTTTTCGTCCGTCGTCTGCGCGAGCGTATGCTCGACCGCGATATGACGCTCGATGTTACCGATGCCGCCCGCCGCCAGTTGCTCACGATTGGCTGGGACCCGATGCTCGGGGCCCGGCCGCTTCGACGCGCGATTCAGCACGAGGTCGAAGACATGCTGTCGGAAAAGATTCTCAACGGGGAACTCTCCGTCGGCCAGCACGTCCTCATCGACTTCGCGGACAACGAGTTCACGGCGGTCATGACCGGTTCGATCCTTCCCGCGGAAGAGCCCGTTGCGGGTCGCAAGTCGAAGCCGGCAAAGGTTCCGGCGGATTCGGAAATCGACAAAGCCACGGACGCCGGATCAGACGCTCCGTCGGAATAGACGCCAGCCTAGACTGACGTGGGTTCGGCGCGTCACCCGAATCGCGCGTTCGACGCGCGTACCCTCGAAATATGAACGCGTTTCTCGATCCCGCGGGACCCCTTCCCCCCTCGGTTTACTGGCGTCGCCGGGCGATTGTGCTTGTCCTTGCGATTCTGGTGTTTTCGGGTATCTGGACGCTGTTCACGGCGTTCACTGCGGGCACGACCCCCACGCCCGCCGCGTCCCAGACCCCCGGAGCCGTCGCAGCCTGTAATTCGACCGACATTTCGCTTCGAGCCGAGACGAACCAGGAATCCTACGCCGACGGTGAATTCCCGAGATTTTCGATGACGATTACCAACGCCGGAATGACGGCGTGCACGCTCGAGGTCGGAACGGACAAGCAGAAGTACGTCATTGTGAGCGGCTCGGACATGATTTGGGATTCGACTGTGTGCCAGGTCTCACCCCAGCCATTCAGCCAGGTATTCGAGGCGGGCCAATCCCTGACAACGGACGCGGTCGAATGGGGTCGAGCACGCAGCGACAACTGTGACAGCGGCACCCCCGCTGTCGGCGGCGGGGCGTCCTATCAACTGACGGTGTACGTGGGCGAGATTCAATCTACTGAAGCCAAACAATTCATGTTGTATTAGGCTCATCGGCGTTCTAGATTGACCTCATGAGACTTTCGTCGCTCGCCGCGCGGGCAGTTGTGGGGCTTCTGCTCGTCGGGCTCGCGGGTGTCGGGGCGTCCCCCTCCACGGCGACCCCAGCTACGGCAACCGAGACGGTCCGCGAACCACGCATTGTCGGCGGGAAAAGCACCGATATCCAGGCGGTTCCCTGGCAGGTTCTCGTGTATTGGGATGCCCCAGGCCCTGGTGGCTATTTCTGCGGCGGATCGTTCATCAGCACCCGTTGGGTCATCACCGCTGCGCACTGTGTCACCGACGACATCGGCGCGGTGGTCGACCCCGCCGAAATTTATGTCTTTTCCGGGATGAGCAATCGACTCACGACCAATGCATCGCACGAGTCGCTCGTGATTCAAATTCTGCGACACCCCGACTACTCGGAAGTGGGCGTTCTCAACGACATCGCACTGGTCGAACTCGCTGACCCAGTGACGTTTGGTTCGAAGCGCACCGCGATCGCGCTTCCGTTTGATGCGGACGCAACAACATGGCCCGCGAACAAGACCGCGGTCACCATTTCGGGGTGGGGGCTGACCCAAACTGGCGGAAGCCTCGCCACTGTGTTGCAGTCGGCCACGATCAAGGTGAAGGGCGGTCCGCTCGATGACTCGTCCTGTGGCAAGTGGAGCGTTTACGAGGCTTATGACCCCGTCCAAAATCTGTGCGCCGGGTGGCAAAACAACGGGAGAGATATTTGCCAAGGAGATTCGGGGGGCCCCTACGCGATCAAGGTCAACGGATTGCGGACGCTCGCGGGAATCACGTCCTTTAACAACTCGGGTTTGTGTGGAAAAGCCGCCTGGCCGGGTATCGCCGTCCGCATGACGACGTTCCGGGATTGGCTCATTGCCCCGCCACCAGAAAATCTCACGTGGGCGTATTCCGACCCATCGGATACCTCGGCAACGTTGACGTGGGACGCCCCACCCGACACCGCCGTCCTCGGTAACACCGGATATTACATCGAGGAATCGATGGACAACGGGACAACCTGGACGGCGACTTCCGAAGGCATCGTCTCCGTGGGCGTGACGACGTCCGACCGATTGTGCGACGTCCCCGCCGGGTGTATCTATCGAGTGGCCGCGGTCACCGACGTGAATCAAGACGTCGGGCCGTATCGTTTCTCGTCAATCCCCTCGCAACCGCGAAACGTCAAGGTCGTGAGGAAATCCGCGCAGTACGTGACGCTGTCGTGGCAGCCGCCCTCCAGGACGTTCGAGAGCACGATTCAGGATTACCAGGTGTATTGGTCTACCAGCGCCGGCGGGGTTTTCTCGGCCGTGACGGGAACCGTCACGTCGGCGTTAAAGCTCAAATTTCTGAAACCGGCGAGCGGCACACTGTATTACGTCATCCGTGCACGAAGCAACGTTGACGTCCCGGGTGACGATTTCGGAGCCGCCTCGAGTGCCATCGCAGTTCCCTGAAACGCTCGGAGGAGGTAGCCTCTCATTTATGACTAATACTTTTCGGAAAATCACCGCGGCGATGCTCGCGGTCGGCGCAATCAGCACCGCCGTCGTTGCTCCCGCCGCCGCGTTCAACGGCCCATCGAAAATCGTCGGAGGTACGGAAGCCGCGATCATCGATGTTCCGTGGCAGGTCGGACTCCTCCGCAGTTCCGGTGGCCCCACCCTGCTGGACGCGCAGCGCTGTGGCGGGTCTCTCATCAACGAATCATGGATAGTCACGGCCGCGCACTGTGTGTATGACAGCGGCAGAAATAACCCGGTTTTCCGTCCCAGCTCCGTCTCGATTATTGCGGGTATCGCCGACCTCGATCAACCCATCGGCGCGGACGAGCATTCGGTCCGCGGTATTTATGTTTACGCGGGATACGACGAATTGGTGAACGACATCGCGCTCATCCAAGTCCGCCAGCCCTTCGACTTGAGCGGCTCTGCCATCGAGCCAGTATCCTTGCCGCTCGCTCTCGACGGTGACGTGATTCCCGCCCTCGACGCCGACATCCTCGTTTCGGGGTGGGGTGAATACGTGGCGGGACAGCCCCCCCTGACGGTTCTTCGCAAAGCGACCCTTGACGTGCTCGCCGCTCCGCTGTCGGACGATTGTGGGTCGTATGCAAACTCCGACTGGAATTACCGCTACGAAATGTGCGTCGGCGTGACCGAAGGCGGGCGCGACACGTGTCAGGGAGATTCGGGCGGCCCCTATGTTTCGTTGGGACTTGACAGTGACGGTGACGGCTCAACGGAACCCACTCTGGTCGGAGTGACGTCGTGGGGGTACGGGTGCGCGTTGGAAGGCTATCCCGGATTCGCGACGCGTGTTTCCGCCTATGTCGACTGGATAATTCCCGAGGTGCCGTCGGTGTCCGTGAACTATTCGGCGCGCACGGGTAAGCACACGGTGTCATGGCTCCCGCGTCGGGACCAGTTGCTCGCGACGCCCGTGAGTGGCTTCCGAGTCGAATATTCGCTCGACTCGGGTGTCACTTGGAACCTCGCGACAACGGCCAGTTCGAAAGCGCGCTCAACGAGCAAAGAGGTCGACGAGACTGCGGTGTGGCGAGTTGCCGCGGTCAACGCGGTCAACAAGAACCTCGGGCCGTATCTGTGGGCGGATGAGTCGGGGTCGTTCCTCGACCGCGGACTCGACGTGCCGGACGCGCCAACTGTGTTCGAGGTGGCGTCTACCGGAGACGCGAGGATCACCTTCGCCTGGAACGAACCGATTTCGGTCAACGGCAGCGCCATCGCCGAATATCGGGTCTACCGCCTGCGGCCAGGGACGAGCCCGCAGTTTATGGGCAGCGTCACGAACGGATCGCTCGAGGCAACAGTGTCGACCCGTGTGCGGTCCGGCTCCTATCCGATGTCCGATTATTTTGTCGTCGCGGTGAACAACCACGGCGCATCGGATCACTCCAACCACGCCGCAGCGCACGCCGAGAACCACTAAGCGACGTCTCGCCGTCCTGGGGATTATTCGACGGCCACGACGTCGTAAACGAGGACGACTGCACGCTTGGCAACACCCGGCGCGGTGCTAAAGCACATCACTTCAGAGAACGACGAATCGCCTCTGCAAGGGTGTTCACCGAGTGATCGATGACGTCGGTGAACCCCAATCGGGTCGCTTCGGCGGACCGAAGTTGATGTGCGGTGACGGCCCGGATGTCGCCGGCGAGACTGATTTCACCCGTCGCCACGAGCGTGGGCGACAGGGCAATGTCTTTCGCCGCGCTGGCTAGTGCCAGAGCGATGGCAAGGTCGGCTCCCGGTTCGGTGACGCGAATTCCGCCGACCGTCGAGACATAAACGTCGGCTGATTGGAACGGAAGTTTGGCCCGGCGCTCGAGAACCGCGAGCAGCATCGCGACACGAGACGAATCGACGCCGTTGGTCACCCGCCTCGGCTGTGGGGCGCTCGAGGGAACGATGAGCGCCTGGATTTCAACCGGAAGCGCACGCCGGCCCTCCATCGTGATGGTTGTACAGGTGCCGCTCACGGGTGTCGTCGTGTTCGATCGGAACAGCGCAGATGGGTCCGGGACCTGCTCGATGCCGCTTCCGACCATCTCGAAACAGCCGACCTCGTCGGTTGGTCCGAAACGGTTCTTGAGCGTTCGGACAAAGCGGAGTGCTGTTTGACGGTCGCCCTCGAAGTGCATGACGACGTCGACGAGGTGCTCGAGAAGCCTCGGCCCCGCGATTGTGCCGTCCTTGGTGACGTGACCCACGAGGATGACGGGGATTCCGCGCTCTTTGGCGATTCGGACCACCGTTGCAGCGACTTCGCGGACTTGGGCGACGCCACCTGCCAGGCCATCAACGGTTTCCGACGACACGGTCTGAACCGAGTCGATGATGACGAGAGACGGCTTGACTTCGTCGATGTGACCGAGGACCGTACCGAGGTTTGTCTCTGCCGCAAGAAAAAGCGTGTCAACGAGGGTTCCTGTGCGCTCGGCGCGAAGCCGCACCTGACCGACGGATTCCTCGGCGCTGACATACAGGACGGTGTCACCGCGCATTCCAACGCGCCCCGCGACATCGAGAAGAAGCGTTGACTTGCCGACCCCTGGCTCACCGGACAACAGGATTGCTGCGCCGGGGACAATTCCGCCACCCAGTACACGGTCGAATTCAGCGATTCCGGTCGGTCGATGCTCGGCATCGGACACGGTGATCTGAGTGATGGGCACGGCGGCGCGGTTCGTTGGTACACGAGTTGCGACGGTGCGACCGCCGATGGATTCGGTGCCAAATTCGCGAACGGTGTCCCACTGCTGACACTCGCCACAGCGGCCGACCCACTTGTTGGTCGTCCACCCGCATTCGACGCACTTGTAAGGAGTCGTCACGCGGGCCATGGTTCAAGATTAGGCGAGAGGGCGGACCTCAACCCCGTTTTTCTCACACCTTGTTTCGCGTGTAAGATTTTCCACGGTGCCGTGTCCGAGCGGCCGAAGGAGCATGTCTCGAAAACATGTGTGGGTGCAAGTCCACCGTGGGTTCAAATCCCACCGGCACCGCCAACGCGAAGCCCCCGATTAGTCGGGGGTTTCGTCGCTTAATTGGCGGCAGAGAAACTAAAAGGGCCCCGGTTTCCCGAGGCCGTTTCTATTGTCTGAGCGGTTAATAGTGCACAGTAGACGCAGGATGGCGGAAGATTGTAAATGTTCGCTTGAGCGAACATTCGTCTGTACGATTAAGGTGACCTTTTCGAAGGGGGTCAGTGAGCCGGAACCGCCAAGCGGGACCGGCTCACTTCGTTAAGTCAGCCGATTACGGCAGCAGTCGGTTCGGTCCGCGGAACAGATACGTCGTTTCGCGGATCGACGGCAGCCCGAGCAAGAGCATGAGGGTTCGGGCGAGGCCCATTCCGAATCCGCCGTGCGGAGGAACGCCGTGGCGGAAGAAGTCGAGATAGAAATCGAGTTCCTCGGGGTCGAGCCCCTTGTCTTTCGCCTGGGCGGTGAGGACGTCGATGCGGTGTTCGCGCTGTGCGCCGGTCGCGATCTCGGTGCCGTTGTACAGAAGGTCGTACGAGTTCGTGAGGTTCGAATCATTCTCGTGACGCATGTGATAGAAGGGGCGGATCGACGTGAAGTAGTCGGTGACGAACACGAAGTCGTGGCCGAACGTTTCCTTCACGTACGCCGACAGTTGGCGCTCGCCTTCGGGGTCGAGGTCTCCGTCGGCACGGGGAACGGTGTAGCCGCGGGCCTTCAGAATCTCGTGCGCTTCGGCGAGAGGGATGCGCGGGAACGGGGTCGACGGAACGACAACGGGAATTCCATAGGCAGCTTCGACCTGCGGGCCGAGCTTCTCGGCAACCGCGGTGAGTCCCGCAACGATGACCGACTCGTGCATCGCCATGACGTCCTCGTGAGAATCAACCCACGACATCTCGGCGTCGATCGAGGTGAATTCGGTCGCGTGGCGAGACGTGAACGACGGGTCGGCGCGGAAGGCGGGAGCGATCTCGAAAACCGCACCGAATCCGGCGGGTTGGGCCATCTGCTTGAAGAACTGCGGGCTCTGTGCGAGGTACGCGGTCGTCTCGAAGTACTGTAACTCGAACAGTTCGGCGCGGGATTCAGAGGGGCTCGCCATCAGCTTCGGGGTGTGGATTTCGATGAAGCCGTTGTCGACCCACCAGGTGCGCATCCCGTGCTCGAAAACCGTCTGAACTCGAAAAATCAGGTTCGCCTCGGGGCGACGAAGGTCGAGGAAACGCCAGTCGAGACGCTTGTCGATGCTCGAGTCTTCGGCGATGGGCGGTTCGGGTTGTGCTTCGGCCACGACCTCGAGCGTCGAGATCTTGACCTCGAGTCCGCCCAATTTGACGCGCTCGTCGTGCGCGAGTTGACCCGTGACGCGAATAAAGGTGCCGGAGTTGAGGGTTCCGATGAGCTCGGTCAGCGCGAGACGTTCTGCGGAATCGGCGACGTCGGGGTCGATTTCACGAACCGCCTTCGTGACGAGTTGAACTGCGCCGGTCTCATCACGCAGGATGACGAATTGAACGGCTTTTTGGTCGCGAACGGTGTCGACCCACCCCGCGACCACGACATCGCCATCGGCGAGAGCGGAAAGGGACGCAACGGTTAATCGAGTAGCCATAAGCCCCCAGCGTAGCGGGCGAGTTGCCCATAGTTTGCGCGGTTACAATCGAAAGCGTGACAGCCGAGCGGGTTCATCTCGTGCGCCACGGTGAGGTAAACAACCCCGGTGGCGTTCTGTACGAGCGTCTGCCGAACTTTGGGCTCACGGAATATGGTCGGACACTCGCTGAATCGGCGGTTCGTCACGTGCCTCTCGACACCATTTCGGCGCTCGTCGTCAGCCCGCTTCAGCGTGCGCGCGAATCGATGGCACCGTGGGAGGCCGCAACCGGAAAGATAGCGACAATCGACGAGCGCGTGATCGAGCCGTGGAACGAATTCCGCGGACTGCGCATGGACGGAGGCCGCACTCTTCTCTCGCGACCGGACCTCTGGAAGTTCCTTGCTAACCCGTTCCGTCCCTCGTGGGGCGAGCCCTATCGCGACATCGCCCAGCGCATGTTGGCGGCGATGCGGGACGCGGTCGATTCGGTAGACGGCGGTGACGTCGTGATCGTGTCTCACCAGTTGCCCATTTGGATGGTGCAGCGCGCCATGTCCGACAAGTCGCTCGCCCATTGGCCCGGCACCCGTCGCTGTTCACTGTCGTCCGTGACGTCGTTCCAGGTTCACCCCGCTGACTTCGTTGAATACGACTACCGCGAGGCAACCGACATCAACCGCGCGGTGGATTCGGGGGCGGTGTGAGGCGCGGCATTCTGACTGCGGGCCTCGTGGCCTCGCTTTTCGTCCTCGGAGGGTGTGCGTCGAACGACCCACTCGCGCAGGACGCAACGAATGTGAACTTCACCTCTGCCGACGGAACCGTCACCGAAGTCGCACCCGCGAATCGCGGCGATGCGGTGTCGTTCGAGTCCAGTGACACCACCGACGGCTCGACCGTGAACGCGGAGGACTTCCGTGGCTCGGTGCTCGTGGTGAACTTTTGGTATGCCGCGTGCCCGCCGTGCCGCGCGGAAGCACCAGACCTCGCTGAACTGGCCACCGTCTATGCCGACCAGGGAGTTCGCTTTCTCGGCGTGAATGTCTACGACAACGCCTCGGGCGCACAATCGTTTGAACAGACTTTCGACATCCCCTATCCCAGTGCACTCGACGCGGACACGGGCGAATTGCGCCTCGCGTTCGCGGGGGACCTTCCCCCGAGCGGAATCCCCACCACCTTCATCGTTGATCGAGACGGTCGGGTCGCGGCGCGTTTGCTGGGCTACATCTATGACCGCTCGATGTTCGAGGACATGATCGACCGCGTCGTCGCCGAGGGCACTCCGTGATTGACAACGTCGGCGAAATCGTGTTCTCGGGCGACCTCGTCATCGCGCTGCCCATCGCATTCCTCGCGGGGTTGCTCGCGTTTCTTTCGCCCTGCATCATTCCGCTCGTGCCCGGGTACATCGCTTACGTCTCGGGTTTTGCCATCACCGCCGAGCCGACACCCACCGATCGACGCCGAGTCCTTCTCGGGGTTCTCGGCTTTGTTTCGGGGATGGGTGCCGTGTTTATCTCGTTGTCGGTGATGTTCGGGACTCTCGGCCTTTTGTTGATTCCCTATCTCGACATCGTGTTGCGAGTCTCGGGCGTGGTTCTGATCCTGCTCGGCATCATCTTCGCCGGCGGAATCCCGGCACTGCAACGGGAATTCCTTCCACAGTGGAAAACGCGCGCCGGGGTATGGGGTTCGCCGCTTCTCGGAATCGTGTTCGCCATCGGGTGGGTTCCGTGCGTCGGACCGACTCTCGTCGCGGTGCAAACCCTCGCGTTGAGCGCACAGGACCCCGCGCGAGCGGCGGTTCTGGGAGTCGCCTACTGGCTCGGGCTCGCGCTTCCGTTCGTGGTTGTTGCGCTGCTGCTGGGTCGAATCCTTCCCGCTCTCGCGTGGGTGCGACGGCACATCACGACCATCAACGTCGCGGGCGGCGCTCTTCTTGTTGTCATCGGTGTCCTCATGGTCCTCGGCATCTGGCGCGAATTCCTGTCGTGGGCGGGGGTGTTCCTCAGTGGCTTCACGTCGACCCTCTGACCCGGCGTCTCTGCAACCCGTCGACCTCGCGGATGCCACGAGCGACTTCGATTCGCCGGACGCCCCGCGCAAGAATCGTCTCGACGACCCGATTCGTGGGCCCAAGCTCGGGCCGCTCGAGTTCGTGCGCTGGGTGTGGCGCGTGCTCACGTCGATGCGCACCGCAATCATCTTGCTTGTCTTGGTGGCGTTCGCGTCGGTCCCCGGGTCGCTCGTCCCGCAGCGCTCGTCCGACCCGAACGGCGTGATCGTCTTTAGAGACGCCAATCCCGAACTTTTCAGGTTCTACGATTCGATTCAATTGTTTGACACCTTCACGTCAGTCTGGTTTTCGTCGATATATCTGTTGTTGTTCATTTCGCTGATCGGCTGCATTGTGCCGCGGACACTGTACCACTGGCGAATCCTGCGGGCCGAGCCGGCCGACGAGCCCGCGTCGTGGGTTCGACTGCCTTACCGCCGCACCGAACCTGCGACCGGCGGAACCGTCGCTGCGCTCGATCGCGCCGAGAGCGTCCTGCGGAAGGCGCACTATCGCGTGGTTCGCAATGACACTTCTATCCGCGCCGAGTTCGGCTATTTGCGAGAAACGGGGAACCTCGTTTTCCATATCGCCCTCGTGGGAATTCTCGTAACGCTCGCGGTCACCGGTGGATACGGCTGGAGCGGACAACGCGTCATCATCGAAGGACAGACGTTCACGAACCAACTCGCGTCGTACGATTCGTTTCACCCCGGTTCGTGGTTCGCCGAACAGCAACTCGAACCGTACGGCGTGACGCTCGACACGTTCACGCCCGAGTACACCAAAGACGCCGTCAACGACGCGTGGATGCCAATCGACTTCACCGCGGATGTCACGGTCACCGAGGGGAATGCGACGCGCGAAGTGGTGCTGAAGGTCAACGAGCCTCTGGTCGCCGGCACCTCACAGATGTACCTGTTGGGAAACGGGTTCGCTCCCGTCATCACGGTGCGCGACCCGCAGGGAACCGTGGTGTTTGATCAGCCCGTGGTGTTCCTCAGTCAAGACTCCAACCTCACGAGCGTCGGCGTGGTGAAGGTCCCCGACGGACTGTCCGAACAACTCGGGATGCAGGGGTTCTTCTACCCCTCCGCGGTCGCCCTTGATTCGGGTGCGTTGTCGTCGAACAATCCCGAACCCACCAACCCGACGGTGACGTTCAACATTTACACGGGCGACCTTGGGCTCGACTCGGGGGTGACCGCTAACGTGTTCCAACTCCCCGTCGAGTCACTCACGCAGATCGCTGGGCGACACACGGGCAACGACGTCGTGTTGACTCCGGGCGACGTGTTCGACCTGCCCGGCGGTCTCGGTTCGATCGAGTTCACGTCACTGCGCCGATTCATCGGTGTCGAAATCCGTCACGACCCAACCCAGCTGGGCGTCGCGGTGAGCACCTTCTTTGTTGTCGCGGGTTTGCTCGCATCGCTGGGGACCCGCCGTCGTCGCGTCTGGATTCGAGTCGGCGGCAACGCCCGCACGCCGGAACTCGGATGGGGCGGGATGTCGCGAGGTGACGACCCTCGCCTCGACGTGTCGCTTGATCGACTCGTGGGGAAAACGCTCCCTCCATCTGCCGCTAAAATGAGAGGAAAATGACAAACAACCTCGAATCAATTTCCCTCATCGCCACCTATTCCGCGATGGCCGTGTACACCCTCGCCTTCATCCTGTTCACGGTCGACCTGGCCGGTCGTGCCGTCACTGATGGTCAGTCCAAACCCACCCGCTGGCTTCACAGTGCGATGGCGGTTCTGGCCCTCGGGTTTGCGATTCACTTCGGCGCGGTCATCACCCGTGGAATCTCGGCCAATCGCGTGCCGTGGGCGAACATGTACGAGTTCGGTCTGACCGCGACTCTTGTGTTGGTCGGGGTGTTCCTCGGTATCAACATCTGGCGTGACGTGCGTTTCGTCGGTGCGTTCGTATCAGGGTTTGCGATCCTCGCGCTGGGTATCGTCGCCGTCAACTTCTATGTCGCGGTGTCGCCCCTGCACCCTGCGCTACAGAACTATTGGCTCGTCATCCACGTGTGTGTTGCGGTGTTGGGAACCGGGTTTTTCGCGACGGGAGCAGCGCTCTCGGCGTCGCAACTGTTCCAGCAATCACGTGAAGAGGGCAAACTCCAGACTCGATCGTGGCGCTTCCTGTCGGCGTTCCCGTCGTCCGAAGCGCTGGAGGCGCTCGCCTACCGAATCATGGTGATCGGATTCGTCTTTTGGACCTTCACCGTCATCGCGGGTGCGATTTGGGCCGAGCGCGCGTGGGGACGTTATTGGGGTTGGGACACGAAAGAAGTCTGGTCGTTCATCATCTGGACACTCTTCGCCGGTTACATCCACGCTCGCGCGACGCGCGGCTGGCGCGGACGTCCCGCCGCGATCTTGAGCCTCGTCGGTTTCGGGGCAGTTCTGTTCAACTACGGAATCGTGAACGTATTCTTCAAAGGCCTTCACGCCTATTCGGGCCTCTAAAGCAACGCGAGGCACCGGGCGGCACGTTCGCGCCACCACTGTTCACGCTCGGGACTGACCCGCAGTTCTTCGGCTGCTGTGTCGTCAACAATTCTGGGCGTCGCCGCGAACGTTCCAAAGTCGGTGAGCGGAGGGAGGACATCCCGCTCAAACAACACATTCGTCGCGATTCCGCAGTCATAGTCGAGGTGCTCGATTCGCATCGCGAGATCGACCGACGCACCGAGTCCGATGGACGACTCCAACGCGCTCGAGACGACGACGGGCAGACCCGCCTCGTCGATGAGGTTGAGCGCACGTCGAACGCCGCCGAGTGGTGCGACCTTGATCACGAGAATGTCGGCCGCTCCCGCCCGAGCGACCGCAATCGGGTCGGTCGCCTTCCGAACGCTTTCGTCCGCCGCGATCGCAATCCCCAAGCCGTGAACGCGCGCACGAATCTCGTAAAGTTCGTCGACGCTCATGCAGGGCTGCTCAACGTATTCGAGGTCGAACTGTTCCAGCGCGCGAATCGCGTGCTCTGCTTCGTCGACGTTCCACCCGCCGTTCGCGTCGATGCGGACTCGCCCGGCTACACCAACGAAATTGCGAGCGGCGCGAACTCGCGCAATGTCGTCCTGTAGGGCTTGACCGGGTTCGGCGACCTTCACCTTGACCGTGCGAGAATCACCGAATCGTTCGAGAATCGTCGCGACTTCCGAGGCATCGACCGCGGGCAGGGTGGCGTTGGTCCTTACGACTTCGCGAAACACGGGTCGCTCCTCGACGCTCGGAAGTTGGTTCCAGGCCTGTTCAATCGCGCACGCGAGCCACGGAGCGGACTCGGCGTCGTCGTATTCGGGGAACGAGGCGAACTCGCCCCATCCGCCCGTCGGCGAGGCGATGAGCATCGTTTCGCGCACGTCCAATCCGCGAAACCGCGTCCGCATCGGAAGCGCCACGACCCGCACGTTCGCGAGCAGCTCATCGACGGTGGGAAGCCTCATGACTCAAACATATCCGTGAAGTTATAGCCTGAACGTATGACAAATGCCGTCAGCGACCTCTTTGATGAGACCCAGTGGACCGTTGTGCCCGGATTCGAGACCATGACGGACGTGACGTATCACCAGTCCGCCGATCAGGGCATTGCTCGAATCGCGTTCAACCGACCCGAGGTGCGCAATGCGTTCCGACCCCACACCGTCGACGAGTTGTATCGCGCGCTCGATGACGCGCGCCTCAACCCCCGGCTCGGGGTCGTGCTGTTGACGGGGAACGGCCCGAGCGCCAAGGACGGCGGCTGGGCGTTTTGTTCCGGTGGCGACCAGCGTGTTCGCGGTGCGGACGGTTACAAGTACGCCGATGGCGAGACCGCGGACACAATCGACGGCGCTCGCAGCGGACGCCTTCACATCCTCGAGGTGCAGCGCCTCATTCGGTTTATGCCCAAGGTCGTTATCGCGTTGATTCCGGGCTGGGCGGCTGGCGGCGGGCATTCTCTGCACGTCGTGTGCGACCTGTCGATCGCGAGCCGTGAACACGCCCGCTTCAAGCAGACCGATGCGACGGTCGGCTCGTTCGACGCAGGCTACGGCAGCGCGTATTTCGCTCGTCAGGTCGGTCAAAAGTTCGCGCGTGAAGTGTTTTTCCTCGCCGACGAGTACGACGCTCAGCGGGCCCACGACATCGGTTCCGTGAATGCGGTCGTCGCGCACAGCGAACTCGAATCGACGGGAATCGCCTGGGCGCGCAAGGTTCTTGCTCAAAGCCCGACAGCGATTCGCATGCTCAAGTTCGCGTTCAACGCGGTCGACGACGGACTCGTCGGTCAGCAGGTGTTCGCGGGGGAGGCCACTCGCCTCGCCTACGGAACCTCCGAAGCGGTCGAAGGCCGCGACGCCTTCCTCGAGAAGCGCGACCCCGAGTGGGGCGCCTTCCCCTGGCAGATCTGACCGTGACCCTTTCGGATCTAACCGAACACGAACTCGAGCCAATTCGAGAGGCGTTGGCCAACGGCATCACGGTCGAATCGAGCGGTTCGACAGCGCGACCGAAACGAGTGCACCTCTCGGGCTCGGCTCTGGTCGCCTCGGCCCGAGCCACCGCCGGTGAAATCGGAGAGGGCGGGTGGGTTCTCGCCCTTCCGCTGACGTACATCGCGGGAATCATGGTTGTCGTTCGATCCCTCGTCACCGAAACCCCGCTTGTCGATGCCCGCCGCGAGCCGTTCGATGCCCGCGAATTCACGACGGTGGCTGCCAGCCTCGCTGACGGGATGTGGTTCACGGCACTGGTCCCCGCGCAGCTGGTTCGACTGGTGGATTTCGCCGAACGAGACACCAGCGCCCGCGACGCGCTCCGACGCTTTTCTCGAATCCTGGTGGGCGGCCAAGCAATCCCCGACGGGCTCATTGACCGCGCGACCGCTCTGGGCGTTCGCGTCACCACGACCTACGGTTCAGCCGAGACGGCTGGCGGCGTCGTCTACGACGGTCGACCCATCGGAGACACTCGCGTTCGCATCGCCGAGGACGGTCGCGTGATCATCGCCACGTCAAGCCTCGCCGACGGGTATGTCGGTGACGATGAACTCACCGCGACGAGCTTTCGGGCCGAAGACGGAACGCGCTGGTGGCACACCACCGATGTCGGAGAGTTGACGGGCGGCGAACTGGCAATTCTCGGACGAATGGACGACATCATCATTACGGGCGGAATCAAGGTCTCGCTCGGGGACATCGACCGCGTGCTCGAATCCGCAGGCGTAGATGCCGTTGCGAGCTGGTTCGCCGACGAAACGTGGGGACAGGTTCCCGCACTTGTGTCGACGTCCGACCTCGACCCAGAGGTCGTGCGCGACCTCATCGAACGGGAGTTATCAAAAGCGGCCCGCCCGTATCGATTCGTCACGGTGTCGGAACTGCCGCGATTGTCATCGGGAAAAATCGATCGACGCGCGTTACAGGAACTCGTCGCGAAGGACGAATCGTAGAATTAGCCCATGGCATCTCGCACCTCGAAAAAGAAACGTCCGTCCGGTAACCGAAGCGGTCGACCCGGCACTCAGAAAATCGTCGCGCACGGCGGCGCACAGGTTCAGGCCGCCGTTCGTCCCGCGAAGTTCGGCGATTGGGTGTCCGCAGTCCGCCCCGCGACGCTCGGGCTCGGATTCGCGCCGGTGCTGTTGGGGTGGGGTGTTGCAATCCTGCAGTTCCTGGTCGACGACATCAACCCCTGGGATATCCTGCCTCTGTCGGTCGTCGCCCTCTGTTTCGTCGTCGCGCTCGCCCTGCAAATCGGCGTGAACTTTGCCAACGACTATTCCGACGGTATTCGCGGAACGGACGCCCACCGCGTCGGACCCACCCGGCTCACGGCATCCGGGGCGGCTCCCGCCAAACAGGTTCGACTCGTTGCTTTCATCTTTTTCGGCGTTGCCGCGCTCGCGGGGGTCGGAATCACCGTCCTCACGCAGATCTGGTGGCTACCGGCAGTCGGCGCCGCCGCCATCGCCGCCGCCTGGTTCTACACGGGCGGAAAAAAGCCCTACGGGTACTCGGGCCTCGGCGAAATCGTGGTCTTCATCTTCTTTGGACTTGTCGCGACCACGGGGACCGCGTTCCTTCTCGTGCAGGCGGTCTGGATCGACAGCATCCTCGCCGGCGTCGCGATGGGACTGTTCTCGATGGCGGTTCTGCACATCAACAACGTGCGCGACCGTGCCACCGACATCGCCGCGGGCAAGCGGACGTTCGCAACCCGGATTCCGCTCTGGCTCGGTCGTGTCTTCTACACGCTTCTCGTTCTCGCACCGTTCGGAATTCTCGTCTACTTCTCGCTGATCCTGATCTCGGCGGGTTGGACATTCTTCGCGTTGTTTATCGCCGCCCCCGCGTTGCTCATCACCTGGACGGCGACGACGGCGCGTGAGTACGTTCTCGTGCTGAAACTGACGGTGTGGACGTGCCTCGCCTATGCGGTGTTGCTTGCGTACTCGTTTGTCTTTTAGTTAGCACTCGACGACATTGACGGCGAGACCGCCCGTCGACGTTTCCTTGTACTTGTTCGACATATCGAGTCCCGTTTGGCGCATCGTCTCGATGACGGTATCGAGCGAGATCTTGTGCGAGCCGTCACCGGCTAGCGCCAGACGCACGGCGGCGACAGCGGTTCCCGCCGCGATCGCGTTGCGCTCGATGCATGGCATCTGAACGAGCCCGCCGACCGGATCACAGGTCAACCCGAGGTTGTGTTCCATCGCGATTTCGGCGGCATTCTCGATCTGACGTGGAGTGCCACCAAGAATCGCGGCGAGCCCCGCGGCGGCCATCGAACAGGCCGAGCCGACCTCGCCCTGACAACCCGCCTCGGCACCCGAGATGCTCGCGTTGCGCTTGTAGAGCGTGCCGATGGCACCGGCGGTCAACAGGAAATCCCGTTCGATGATCAATCGGTCAATTTTTTTGAATCGCTCGGCGTAATAACCAACGGCGGGAATGATCCCCGCTGCGCCATTCGTCGGGGCGGTTACGACCCGCATCCCGGCAGCGTTCTCTTCGTTCACGGCAATGGCGAATGCCTGCAACCATTCGTTGGCAAATTCGGTCGGGGCCTCCGCGGTCTGCTGTGCCTCAAGGTGGCGCGCGAGTCCGGCCGCACGGCGTTGAACATTCAGGTGGCCGGGCAGCATTCCGTCGTGAACCAGCCCCGACTCGACGCAGTTCGTCATGACGGTCCAAATATCGGTGAGGCGTGCGTCAACAACCTCGACACCGTAAATCGCGACGGCATTGGCATGCGCCATATCGGCGATGCTCATTCCGGTTGAATCGCACAACTCGATGAGTTCGTCGCCGTTGTCGAAAGGATACGGCAACGTCGTGTCGGTGAGCGGAGCAGGTTGTCCGATCTCGTCGTCCGACTCGACAAATCCGCCACCGACCGAGAAAAAGGTTCGCGAAAAGACGGGCTCGCCGTCCGAGCCAAGCGCGGCGTAGGTCATGGCATTTGAATGTTGTGGGAGGCGTGTCATGGGTCGAAGTTCGATGTCCGCTGCATCGAATGGGAGTTCGCGTCCCGCGACGAGGATTCGTCCCGATGTGACAGCGCCATCCCACGCGGTCGACACCGAAACGGGGTCGCAGGTTTCGGGGGCGGCACCTTCGAGTCCGGCGATGATGGCGTTTGTCGTGCCGTGCCCCACCCCGGTGGCACCGAGTGACCCAAACAGAGACACGCGAATCCGCGCCGTGGAATCGAGCTGGCTGGCTTCTGTCAGTTCACTGACGAATCGGCGGGCGGCGCGCATCGGTCCAACCGTGTGCGAACTCGAGGGGCCAACGCCGACGGTGAAGAGGTCGAGTGCGGTGAGAATACTCACGATGGGTTCCAACTAACTGTGAGAGAAAAGGCGCCTGTGAGCCGACGTATCGACCCACAGGCGCCCGAGGTTGTTACTTGTGTTCGCCGTGAACCGAGTAGCGCTCTTCAGGAGACATTACGAGGTTGTGACGACCGACCAGCGCGAAGTAGGCCAAGAAGACCACGTACACGACGATGATCGCTTGAATCGCGGGCAGGAACGTCGGGTTCAACAGGAATCCGACGAACGCGAGTGCGGCGATCAGTGCGGCGACTGATGCCCCACCGACACCCCACGGCGAGCGATACGGACGCTCGAGGTTGGGGTATTTGACGCGCAGGATGATGAACGACAGCATTTGCATGATGTAGGCCAGCATGGCGCCCCACACGGCGATGTTGAGGATGATCGCACCAGCGACGGTTCCCATTCCCTCGGGGTCGTTCGCGACGGCCCAGTCGAGGTAGACGAGCGCGACGAGACCGATGACGCCACCAACGGTGAGTGCAAGCCACGGAGTCTTGTTCTTGCCCGTGACGGACAGTCCCTTGAAGTAGTAGCCAGCACGCGACAGCGAATACATGTTGCGACCGTAGGCGAACATGATTCCCTGGAGCGACGCGAGCAGACCGATCAGCGCGAAGATACCGAGAACGGCAGCCCAACCGTCGCCCAGAACGGCACGGAAGCCGTCGAGGAGAGGTTCGCCCGCAGCACCCGTTGCCTCAGCACCGAGGATTCCGGTGTTGATGAACATGACGAGAAGGCCGGTGACGATGAGGGTTCCACGTGCCCAGAAACCGGCGCGAGGGATGTCCTGCGACGGGTTGTGGGCTTCTTCCGCAGCGAGCGGGAGTTCTTCGATTCCGAGGAACAGCCACACGCCGAAGGGGATTGCGAAGAGAATGCCCATGAAGCCGTTGGGAAGGAACCAGCTCGAACCAGCGACAGCCGGGTCGGCGGGGATGTTCCACAGGCTTGTCCAGTCGATCTGACCCGACGCGAGAACAATCACCGAGAAGAGCACGATGATTGCGAGCGAGATGATCGACACCACGATCGAGAACTGGAACGAGATGGCCGAACCGAGCGAGTTGAGACCGACGAACGCCGCGTAGAGCACGACGTACCAGATCCACATGTTTCCGGTGAGGTCGAGGCTCAGAAGTTCAGTCGTCACACCGTTGAGGTAGGCCGCCGAGAAGAACACGACGACCGCGGTCGTTGCGACGTACTCGATGGTCTCGGCGAGACCCGTGACGAATCCACCCCACGGTCCCATCGCTTTTCGGGCGAATGAGTAAGCACCACCCGAGTGGGGCATCGCGGCCGACATTTCACCGATGGCGAACATGAGGCCGTAGTACATGACCACGAGGATGAGGAAGGCGACGAGCAGACCGCCGAAGCCGCCTGCTGCTACTCCGAAGTTCCAGCCCGAGAAGTCACCCGAGATGACCGCGGCTATGGCGAGACCCCAGAGGCCCCACACGCCGGCGGATCGAGTGAGCTGGCGCTTCTCGAAATAGTCCTTGCTTTGCTCGGTGTAGGAAACTCCCGAGACTTTCAATTTGTCAGACATACGACTGTGTAGTCCTTTCCCGTCGCGGGAACTTTCGCACCCACGACATTGTGTTGGCTAGGTAGTTGTGAGCATAGGGGAAACTGCACCCGAAAATCCAACCTTTAGCGGAAAAATTTTTGGGATGTTGATTCGTGGTGCTCATTGCGTCGGGTTGTCCTGTCCACGGAAAATGGCAGGTAAGTTGACAAACACCCGTCACCTGGTGTTTTCTAAAGGTGACAAATCCAACCTCAACGAAGAGGAAACACACCATGGCTCAACGCACCGGCATGCTCACTGTCCCTGAACTGCAGAAACTTGTGGACAGTGGCGACATCGACACGGTCATCATCTCGTTCACCGACATGCAGGGTCGCCTTGTCGGCAAGAGAATGTCGGCGAGGCTTTTCGTCGAGGACGCCATCGAACACGGTGCCGAGTGCTGCAACTACCTGCTCGCCGTCGACGTCGAGAACAACACGGTGCCGGGTTACGAATTCTCGTCGTGGGAAAAGGGCTACAACGACATGGCGATGATCCCGGACATGTCCACCCTGCGACTCGTTCCGTGGATCCCGCACACCGCGATGGTGATCGCCGATCTTCAGACAACTGACCACGTGCCGGTGCCGATTGCCCCCCGCTCGTTACTCAATGCACAGATCGATCGCCTCGCGAAGATGGACCTGGTCCCCTACGTCGGTACCGAGCTCGAATTCATTGTGTTTGACGATTCGTTCCGTGACGCGTGGGCAAAGGGGTACGACAACCTGCGACCGTCCACCGACTACAACGTCGACTACGACCTTCTCGCGAGCAACCGTGTGGAACCACTGCTGCACGACATTCGGGTGAGCATGGACAAGGCCGGTTTGTATTGCGAAGGCGTCAAGGGCGAGTGCAACCTCGGTCAACAAGAAATCGCGTTCCGTTACGACACCGCGTTAATAACGTGCGACAACCACTCCGTGTATAAGAGCGGCGCCAAGATGATCGCGGACAACCACGGTAAGTCGTTGACGTTCATGGCCAAGTTCAACGAGCGCGAAGGCAACTCGTGCCACATCCACATCTCGTTCCGCGACTCCAAAGGCACCCCCGTATTCGCGGATGAGAAAGCCGAAAACGGAATGTCGGACATGTTCCGTCACTTCCTTGCCGGGCAGATCGCACTCATGCGTGAGTTCACGCTCTTGTTCGCTCCCAACATCAATTCCTACAAGCGGTTCGCGTTCGGTTCGTTTGCACCGACCGCTATCGCGTGGGGTCACGACAACCGAACTCTCTCGCTGCGTGTTGTCGGTCACGGCCACGGCATGCGCGTCGAGCACCGTGTCCCCGGAGGCGACGTGAACCAGTACCTCGCCGTCGCCGGACTCATTGCTGCGGGAATCCACGGCATCGAGAACAAGTTGGAACTCGAAGACCAGACGCGCGGTAACGGATACGAGGCGGACAAGCCCCACGTGCCGACCACGCTGCACGAAGCGGCTGACCTGTTCGAGAACAGCACAGCGGCCCGCGCGATTTTTGGTGACGAGGTCGTCAACCACCTCGTCAACGCCGCCCGCATCGAAATTCGCGCGTTCGACGGCGCCATCACCGATTGGGAGCGTGTTCGCGGTTTTGAACGCCTCTAGTCAACCCGTCATCGGCATCACGACGTACCGTCAACAAGCGAAGACGGGCGTGTGGGATGTGGACGCGGCGTTCCTGCATTCGGGTTACCTCGATAGCGTGACGCGCGCCGGAGGACTCGCCGTGTTGTTGCCGCCACAACCCGCCTCGATGGACATCGCAGACCGAGTTCTGGACGGTGTCGACGGCCTGGTGTTCGCCGGCGGACGGGATATCAACACCGAACGCTACGACCAGGAATCGGGCGAACACACCGACCAGCCCGATCTGCGCCGTGACGAGTGGGAGTTCACGCTGGTGAATGCGGCCCTTCGTCGGGAATTGCCCGTCCTTTTCATTTGCCGTGGTGCTCAAGTTCTCAATGTCTATCGCGGTGGCACTCTGTTCCAACACCTTCCGGATGTCATTGGAAAGAACGACTACCAGCGTGGAGAGGCCCTTCTGACCGAAATGGAAATGACGGTGTCGCCGGGCTCGACGCTTGAGTCCATCGTCGGGTCCTCGGTGACCGGGATGGTCTATCACCACCAAGCAATCGATGCGATTGGCTCCGGCTTAACGGTCACCGCTCGCACCGCGGACGACGTTGTCGAAGCGATCGAGATTGATGATTATCCGTTCGGCGTCGGGGTCCAGTGGCACCCCGAGGTCACGTCAGAAAAGGACGGACGACTTTTCGATGCGCTCATATCCGCAGCGCGCACACAGAGGAGCAACGCATGAGTTACACGATCATCAATCCCGCCACCGGCGAAGAGATGGAGACGGTCGACCACGTCACCGTCGACGAAACCGACGAGGCGATTGCGCGCGCCGGGCAGGCCCAGCGGAAGTGGGCGGCTCTCGCCCCCGCCGAGCGCGCGGAGGCTCTTCGCGCTTTCGCGAGGACCGTTGAGGCCGACATCGAGACCCTCGCCCAGATCGAGGTGCGCAATTCGGGACACCCCATCGGCCAAGCCCGCTGGGAAGCGACGCACGTGCGAAACGTGCTCGACTATTACTCGGCGGCCCCCGAGCGAATGCTGGGCAAGCAGATTCCCGTTGCCGGCGGAATCGACATCACCTTCAACGAGCCTCTCGGGGTTGTCGGAATCATCACTCCGTGGAACTTCCCGATGACCATCGCGTCGTGGGGATTCGTTCCGGCGCTCGCCGCGGGAAACGCCGTCGTTCTTAAACCGGCGGAATGGACGCCTCTGTCGAGCCTTCGACTGGCAGAACTGGGCCGCGACGCCGGACTGCCAGACGGACTGTTCCAGGTGCTGGCCGGAAAAGGAAGCGTCGTCGGCGAACGGTTCATCACGAATCCCGATGTTCGCAAGATCGTGTTCACGGGGTCGACCGAGGTGGGCAAGAGCGTCATGCGCGGCGCGGCCGACCAGATCAAACGAGTGACACTTGAACTCGGCGGCAAAAGCGCGAACATCGTGTTTGCCGACGCCGACGTCGACAAGGCGGCCGCGACAGCACCGTATTCGGTGTTCGAAAACGCTGGCCAGGATTGCTGTGCGCGCAGCCGAATCCTCGTTCAGAAGTCGGCTCTCGACGAGTTCATGGAGAAGTTCGAAACCGCGGTCAAGGGGGTTGTCGTCGGCGACCCGACGAAGGACGCGACCGAGGTCGGTCCATTGGTTCACGCGAAACAACTCGAATCGGTGAGCGCGTACTTGGACAAAGCCGACATCGCGTTCCGCGGAAGTGCGCCGGAAGGGCCGGGCAACTGGTTCGCTCCGACCGTGGCACTGTCCCGCGGGCTTGATGACCCGTGCATGACCGATGAGATCTTTGGGCCGATCGTCACCGTGCACGCGTTCGACGACGAGGCTGACGCGATTGCCATCTCGAACGCGACGGAATTCGGGCTATCCGGGTCGATTTGGACCCGTGATGTGGGGCGCGCCATCCGCGTCTCACGAGCGGTCGAGAGCGGAAACCTCTCGGTGAACTCGCACTCGTCCGTTCGGTACAACACGCCGTTCGGCGGATTCAAGCAGTCGGGACTCGGACGCGAGCTCGGCCCCGACGCACCGCTTCACTTCACGGAAGAAAAAAACGTTTTCATTCCAGCGGACTAATCCCCAGAAAGGAACAACCATGTCCATTGACAAAATCGATCTCACCCAACGCCTCAAAGGCAAGGTCGCGGTCATCACCGGCGGCGCGAGCGGAATCGGTCTTGCGACCGCTGCGCGCATGCGTGCCGAAGGCGCAATCATCGTCATCGGCGACATGGACCCGAAATCGGGTACTGCGGCGGCCGAGGAACTCGACGGCACATTCATCCAGGTGAACGTTGCGGACGAGGACCAGGTCAACCACCTGTTTGACGAGACGGTTCGCCTGCACGGCCGCGTCGACATCGCATTCAACAATGCCGGCATCTCGCCGCCCGATGATGACTCAATCGAAACGACCGAACTACCCGCATGGCAGAAGGTGCAAGACGTGAACCTCAAGAGCGTGTACCTGTGCTGTCGCGCGGTACTGCGTCACATGACCAAACAGGGAAGCGGATCGATCATCAACACCGCGTCCTTCGTTGCGGTCTTGGGGAGCGCAACCAGCCAGATTTCGTACACCGCGAGCAAGGGTGGCGTTCTCGCCATGAGCCGTGAACTCGGCGTTCAGTTTGCTCGCCAGGGAATTCGCGTCAACGCGCTCTGCCCCGGACCGGTCAACACGCCGTTGTTGCAGGAGCTGTTCGCCAAGGACCCCGAGCGCGCGCAGCGTCGTCTCGTCCACATCCCCATCGGGCGGTTTGCCCGGCCGGAAGAACTCGCGGCGGCCGTGGCGTTCCTCGCGAGCGACGACGCGTCGTTCATCACCGGCTCGACGTTCCTCGTCGATGGTGGAATTTCGGGCGCCTACGTCACTCCGGTCTAACCGCCATGGATTTCGACCTTTCGGAGAGTGAGTCGGTGGCGGCGGTCGGTTTCGACCGATCGCTGCTTCTCAAACCCATTCGCGGCGGAAACACCTACGAAGAGACGGTCGAACGAATCCTGCAGACGATTCGCCTTGGGTTGATTCACCCCGGTGAACAGCTGCCGCCCGAGCGCGAACTCGCGACGATGCTCGAAATCTCGCGCGACACCGTTCGGGACGCGATCGCGTCCTTGTCGGAAGCGGGCTACCTGTCGATCAGGCGCGGTCGATACGGCGGAACATTCGTCGCCGACACGATTCCCGCTGGACCCATTGTCATCGGGCGCGACGGGGACGTCATCGAACGACAGCACTTCACCGTGTCGGATATTCATGACGTTCTCGTGCTGCGCGCCGTGCTCGAGCCGGGAGCGGCGTATCACGCGGCGATGGGGAATCTCACCGGGGAAGCGCGAGAACGCTTGTGGTCGGTGCATCAGGAAACGGCCAGCGCGACGGTCGAGGATTATCGGCGTCTCGATTCCCGTTTGCACCTCCAGATTGCCGAAATAGCGGGCTCGAATTCCTTGGTCACCCAGATCGCCCAATCGCGAGTGAAGGTCAATGAACTCCTCGATGGGATTCCGCTGCTGCCGCCCAACATCGCGCACTCGAACGAACAACACGAAACTATCGTCATGGCGATTCTTTCGGGGCGACCCGATGACGCCGAGGCCGCGATGCGCGCTCACCTCGAGGGGTCGGCATCGTTGTTACGCGGGTTCCTGACTTAGTTCTTGGCCGAATCAATCTGGTCGTCTTCGACGTCGGAATCACTGTCGGTGACGGGTTTTTCGACACGGCGTTGAATGTCACTCGCGATGCGTTGGCGCAACCCACCGAGAAGAAGCACAGACAGAGCGAAGGAAATCAAGGTCGCAAAGATGGCTCCCCAAATCCACCCTGTTCCGACAAGGAGGAGGAGGACGAGTGATGCAGCGAAAAACCCAAGACGGGCGAGTGTGTAGGTGATCCACGGGCTCATCACTCCATCGTATGCGCCCGCCGAGCGCGCCTAGAATGAAGAAGTGATAGCGCGCACTCTCTTAATCGGTTCGTTGCTGATTGCTGCGGTCATTGTTTACGCCATTGTCGATGTTGCGACCACGCCTGCTGCTCGGATTCGCGGACTGCCGAAATGGCTCTGGATTGTCGTCGTCGTTCTGGTACCCCTCGTCGGCGCGATCCTGTGGTTCATTGTGGGCAAAGGTCGTCGCGGGTCCACGACGAAACCCGCTACACCGACCGACATCGTTGACCGCGGTCCGACGAGCGGCCCATTCTCGACCGAATCGGTTGATGATCGCATCGCCCGACTCGAAGAGGAACTTCGCCGACTTGATGAGGAGGGTGAAAACCCGGCCAAGGACTCGGCGTGACGCCGGACGCGTCCGCCGCCTCCAATGCGACGAACTGGTCGCTCGCGTTCCTTCGCACGCTCATTGAAAACGGAGTGACCGACATCGTGGTGTGTCCGGGGTCGCGATCGCAATCCCTTGCGTTGCTTGCCGCTGAACTGGCCGAGCGCGGTCTGCTCACGCTTCATGTCGTGCTCGACGAGCGCGCGGCGGGCTTCCTCGCGCTCGGGCTGTCGATTGAATCGGGTCGTCCCGCGGTTGTCGTGACAACATCAGGAAGCAGCGTGGCGAACCTTCACCCCGCGGTCGTCGAGGCGTTCCACCAGGGCACTCCCCTGTTGTTGGTCACCGCCGACCGTCCTGCTTCGGTGCGCGCACAGGGCGGGGGACAAACCACCTTCCACGTCGGGATGTTTGCCGCCGCAGCCCGAGCGACCTTCGACGTTCCCCCCGCCGAAAGCCCGGCCGACGCCGAGATGGGTGGTGCGACCGTTGCGTTCGAGGCGCTGACTATCGCTCTTCGAGAACGCGGACCGGTTCACGTGAACCCCCAGTTCATCGAACCCCTGTCATCGGAGCCACCGGAGAGCTACCTCGAGGCAATTCGCCCGGGGGAACTTCTCGTCGTCGAACGCGATTCGGTCGCGGTGACCATCGCCGCCGCGGTCGGTGTGGTCGTAGTGGCGGGACTCGGCGCCGGTATTCGAGCCGAAAAATGGGCGCGTGAATTGGGCGCTCCGTTGTTTGCCGAAATCGAGAGCGGGTCGCACTTCGGACCGCACCTCGTGACGGACTATCGAGCCATCGCGATGAATCCAGATTTCACCGACACCGTCCACACGGTTGTTGTTGTGGGGCGCCCAACCTTGGCGAACGTCATCGACCAGTTGTGCACGCGGGAGGGCCTTGACGTCATCGTGGTTCAGGTGGGTGAGGGTGTCCCCTATCGGCCCAACGAACGAGTCCGCCTCGTCGACGAGATTGTCGTGATCGGAACGGGTGACGACGTCGCCCGCGAGTGGGCCATCCCGTGGGCTCGGCGATCGCGAATCGCGCTCGACGCGCAGCGCTCTGAAGCCGCGGCGGATGTTGACGGCAGCCTCGCCGACGATCACGCCGCGCGGTCAGCCTTTGCGCGACGGGAAATGGAAATTCAACGAGAGCCCGTGACGAGTGACCTGATCGTGCGATTGGTGTGGGATGCCACCTGGCCTCACGACCGCTTGGTTTTCGGCGCCTCGTCCATTATCCGGATTGCCGACTCGGTATTGCCCGGAAAGCCGATTCGGGTTCACTCCAACCGCGGTCTTGCGGGAATTGACGGAACGATTGCCACCGCTCAGGGGATTGCCTCGGCATCTCGTCGTGACGATGCGCCAGCCGGGGTCACGCGCCTTGTCCTTGGGGATCTCGCCGCCGCCTACGACTCGAGTTCCCTCGCTTTGATCAAGGGCCCGATTCAAATCATCGTCTGTAACAACAACGGCGGGCGAATCTTTGAGGGTCTCGCCGTCAAGGCAACCGCGAATCCGGCCCACTTTGAGTCCGTCATGCTCACGCCTCAACACGTCAACTTCGAGGCGCTCGCTGCGGCGTATGGAATCGCGTATCGCCGAGTCGAAACGCGGGGACAACTGACATCGGCACTAACCGAGACCGCCGAGCCGATCCTCATCGAGGCCGTTCTGCTGGGCGACTAGAGCGTCAGGGCTTCTCGGATCGGCCGGAACTTGAGTTCGGTCTCGGCATATTCCGACTCTGGGTCAGACCCGACAATGATGCCCGCGCCGGCATGCGCGACGATATCGGTCTCGCGCCACTGCGCGCACCGAAGAGCGATTGCCCACTCGCCGTTGCCCGCTCCGTCCACCCAACCCACGGGGCCGGCGTAGCGCCCGCGGGGGATTGCTTCGATGTCCGCGATGGTCGTCAGCGCGCGGTCTGTTGGAACGCCGGCAACAGCGGCGGTGGGGTGCACCGAGTCGATGATGTCGAGAACCGATGTGCGAGTTCGCAGAATGCCCTCGATGTCGCTGGCCAGATGCCAGACGTTCGACAATCGAAGGGTGAATGGTGTCGACGCCCCGACAATCGACCGGCAGTGCGGAGCGAGAGCCGTGAGAACCGACTGCATCGCATACTCGTGTTCGTCACGGTCCTTGGCACTGTTCGCCAGGCGAGAAGCCGCGCTGGCATCGGATTGAGGGTCGATGCCACGCGCGGCACTACCCGCGAGAACACGCGTCTGGACGCGCCGGTCGTGAACGCGAACAAGCGTCTCGGGCGACGCTCCCCACAAACCTTCGACCGCAAAAATGTGACAGTCAGGATAACTCGATGCGAGTTTGCCCAACGGTGCGCGTTCGTCACCGGGCGTGACGACGTGACCCGTAATCGCGCGCGCAACGACAACTTTCCCGAAACCGGAATCCAAACGCCCAAGCGCCGCTCGAACCCGATCGCGGTAAACCGAGTCGATGTGCGGCCAATCGACAACCGGTACGGGACCGATGGTTCGACGCGGATTTTCGGGAACGGTGTTGGAGTCACCCACCGTCACCGTCGTCACCTCACGCCCTCGTCGAATGATGGTCACGCGGGGAAAAATCAGGAACGCCTCGCCATGCGGGTCGAACGACCCGCTACCAATCGCGTGGAGGTGCGGGCGCATCGCGGGTGGAGCCGTTGCCACCGCCGCGTCCCACAGTGCGCCCAGCCGTGCGAAGCGATTCGGCCCACTCGTGGTCCATCGGGTGTGCTCGCCGACACCGACGATTTCACAGTCGCCGCTGCGGAAATACAGGGGTCGAGTTGGGTTCGCGTAGTCGAGTATCGATTCGACCCGAGTCGATCGAACGACGTCGCGTGAGAAGGTCTCGGGGTTCGCGCTGCTCACTCGTTAAGGCTACCCACGCACGGGTAGAGTTGTTAATCGTGACGAGTGCTGACCTGGGCAAAGACCCCCGCGAAGTCGCTGCGATGTTCGACGATGTAGCCCCTGGCTACGACCGAACAAACGCGGTTCTCTCGATGGGCACGAGTGCGCTGTGGCGATTGGCCACCGTTCGAGCGCTCGGAATCATCCCGGGTGACCGAATCCTGGATATCGCCGCGGGGACGGGAACATCCAGTGTCGCCATCGCGAGGGCCGGGGCTCGAGTAACCGCCCTGGATTTCTCGGCGGGAATGGTCGCCGTCGGACGCCAGCGTCACCCCGACATCGAGTTCGTCGCAGGAGACGCGACGGCACTTCCTTTCGATGACGCCAGTTTCGACGCGGTCACGGTGTCGTTCGGCTTGCGGAACGTCAACGATCCGCACACGGCGCTCGCCGAGATGCGCAGGGTGCTCGTCCCCGGTGGCCGCCTGGTCATTTGCGAATTTACGACGCCGCCAAGCCTGATCGTGCGGCGGGCGTATGACTTCTACCTGTCGACCGTGATGCCGCAAATTGCGAAATTGTCGAGCACCAACCCCGGCGCGTACACGTACCTCATGGACTCAATCCACGATTGGCCCTCGCAGAGTGTTCTCGCGGGGTGGATTCGCGACGCGGGTTTCACCGCGGTCGGTTATCGAAATCTGACCGGTGGAGTCGTCGCACTTCATCGAGGGACCACACCGTTGGGGGCTGATCGATGAGCCACCAGAAATCGATCAGTTCGAACTTCGGGCTCGCCGACGCGCTGTTGTCAACGCCGGAGGAACGTGAGCTCGTCACGCGGCTCAATGCCGGCGTCACGCGGATGGAAGAATCGCTTGAGACAAACCTGCACTTCGGCGACGCACACACGGACACCATCGCTCGGTACCTGTTCGAAGCGGGAGGAAAACGGGTTCGACCACTGTTGGCCCTCATCGCCGCCGAATACGGTGACCCGACCCACGAGGACATCATCATGGGTGCACAGGTTGTCGAACTGATTCACCTCGCCACGCTCTATCACGACGACGTCATGGATGATGCGGACCTTCGCCGAGGCGTGCCCACCACCCACACGGTGTGGTCCAACTCGGTGGCGATCATCACCGGAGACCTTCTGCTCGCCCGGGCGAGTTCGCTCGCGTCGACCCTCGGCGACGACATGGTTCGTTTACACGCAGCGACCTTTGAGCGTTTGTGTCTTGGTCAGTTGCACGAAACGACCGGACCTCAAAACGGCGCGGACGCGGTTGCCCACTATCTTCAGGTACTCGCGGACAAGACGGGCTCACTTATTGCCTCGAGCGCTGTTGTCGGTCTGATGACGTCCGGCGCACCGCGAGAGTTTTTCGGACCGCTCCGGGAATACGGCGAAAAAATCGGTGTCGCCTTTCAAATCATCGACGACGTGCTCGACCTCGACGGTGGTGAAACCGGCAAAGAAAAAGGCAACGATGTCCGAAACGGTGTCGCGACGCTGCCCATTCTTTTGGCGCGTGCGGCGGACGACGCCGAATCCGTGTCGCTTGTCACGCGAATCGACGCGGCGATCGCCGCGAACGACGATTCCGCGTTCGCCGAACTCATTGATGAACTCCGAGCCAGCCGCCACACGGCGGAAACTGTTGCGAGAGCCCGTCGCTGGGCGACCGAGGCGGTCGATGCACTCGGAATTCTCCCGGAGGGACTTCCCAAACAGGCCCTCGCGCGATTCGCCTCTCGCGTCATTGACCGAACGAACTAGGAACGACATGAAGCTTCGACTCGCGATCGTGGGCGCTGGCCCCGCCGGAATCTACGCCGCAGACATCCTGCAGAAATACGAACGGGCGTTCGACGTGTCGATTGACCTGTTCGATCGGCTCCCCGCACCCTACGGGCTCGTCCGATACGGCGTCGCGCCGGACCACCCTCGAATCAAAGGCATCATCAACGCTCTTCGCGACGTGCTCGACTCGGGCGGCATTCGCATTTTCGGAAATGTCAATTTTGGGACCGACATCACGCTCGCTGACCTCAAGCGGCACTATCACGCGGTGATTTTTTCGACCGGCGCAATCCGTGACGCGGATTTGAACATTCCCGGCATCGAACTCGCCGGGTCGTATGGTGCGGCCGAATTTGTGTCGTGGTATGACGGGCACCCCGACGTTCCGCGCGATTGGCCGCTCAACGCGAAAGAAGTTGCCGTCATCGGGAACGGGAATGTGGCCCTGGATGTCGCGCGGATGCTCGCGAAACACGCTGATGACCTGTTGCCGACCGAGATCCCCGACAACGTCTACAACCGACTCAAACAGAGTCCCGTCACCGACGTTCATGTGTTCGGGCGACGCGGCCCGATGCAGGTCAAGTTCACGCCGCTGGAATTGCGCGAGCTCGGAGAACTCGATGACGTGGACATGATCGTTCACGACGAAGACTTCCATTACGACGACGCGTCGAAATCGGCTATCGAGTCGAACAAACAGATTTTTGTCATCGACAAGATTTTCCGGACGTGGCGCGAGGCCGAGGTCGGAACGGCCAGCCGCCGCTTGCACCTGCACTTTTTTGCCAACCCCATCGAGGTCGTCGGCACAGACGGGGCGGTGAGTGCGTTCCGCTACGAACGGACCGAACCCGACGGCGCTGGCGGGGTTCGCGGCACGGGCGAAATGCGCGAAGTCGCCATTCAGGCGATCTATCGAGCGGTCGGATATTTCGGGTCACCCCTCGACGGCGTCCCGTTCGATGACCGGCACGGCGTCATCCCCAACAACGAGGGTCAGGTTCTGGACGACAACAACGACGTCGTCCCCGGTGTGTACGCAACCGGGTGGATCAAGCGCGGTCCCGTCGGACTGATTGGGCACACCAAGTCGGATGCGATGGAAACCATCGCCCGACTCGTGAAAGGCCAAGCGTCGTGGTGGTCACCCGCCGAACCGTCCGAAGAGGCCGTCACAGCGCTACTAGAAGCTCGAGGCGTTCAGTACACCAACCTGGACGGCTGGCATCACTTGGACGACCACGAAAAGGAGCTCGGCGCGCCTCATGGTCGCGAGCGCATCAAGGTCGTCGACCGAGAAGAGATGCTGCGTGTGTCACTCAATTGAAATGACCTGTGTTTGGGAAACTGCGAGAAGTCAGTAATGGTGAACTCGACCCAACCTGACCTCGGCACTGTCTCGGTCGTTGTTTCGACCTACAACCGTCCAGACGCCCTGGTCGCAGTGCTGCGTTCGGTGACAACACAGTCATACCCAATTCATGAAATCATTGTGGTGGGCGACTGTTGTGATGAGTCCACGAAGGACGCCCTGGACAAAGTTGCCGACACGCGTATCCGATACATAAACCTTGACAAAAGACACGGGGATCAATCGGGTCCTAACCATCGCGGTGTCCTTGAGTCGACAGGTAAGTGGGTGGCGTTTCTGAACCACGATGATTTCTGGTTTCCTCACCACGTGCGCAACGCAATGAGCGCACTCGCCTCCTCGGGGAGAGATTGGTATTGCGGGGTCGCCGTGTTTTCGTCGGCGGTAATTGATAAGGGCGGCGTGATTTGGCCCGTGGTGACTGAACGTGGGTCCACTCACCGCAACATGGCGACCGCCTTTGTGTCATCAGTGGTTTACATCGAACCCGCGAGTGCGTGGGTCATCGCGCGAAAGCCCCTCCTCAACGCAGGGAACTGGCCATTCGCCGCCACGTCGGTCCGCACGCCCGTGTCGTTTCTGGCGATTACCCTGTGGCGAAAACTGGGAGAACCGGCATGGGGAACAGCACCCTCCGTGCTAAAGGTCCAGGGGGGACTTCAACAAAAGCTCGGCGGAGAATACAACTCGCCTAGCCCCGTTCATCGCCAGATTCAGGCAACGATCGAATCAAAACCTCAGACCTGGTATTAAAAGCTGGACGAAGAGCTCACCGATCAGGTTGGTCGAGATGCTCCGCTCGAACGCAACTACGACAGCATCACCCAATCAGTGTCGCCTTTGCCGCGTTGGCTCACCGTCGTCGCGAGTTACGCGTTTCGCATTACGGGGTTTGACTTTCTGGGCTACCGACTTGAGCGTGCGGGTGTCCGCCGAGGGCAAGTCATGGACCAACTTCTGTTCGCACGCACCGGAGAGGCTCGCAATTCTTTGGGAATTGACACCGCCGAAAGACGGGACGGGAGTTGACCAAACTAGAAAAGTGGATCGGCACCTTTCGCTCCTCGCCGTCGATGGCTGTCACCCGCGTTGACTTAGATCAGTGTGTGCCGTGGGAGATTGTCGATGGAGTTCTGATGCGCCCAGATTCACGATTTTTTCGAGTGTTTGGTGTCGACACGAAGGAGCGCAATCAGCTCTTTATCGACCAACCCGAAGTTGGCGTTTTGGGTTTTGTCCTTGCCGACATTGCCGGCACCCGCCACATTCTTGTTCAAGCAAAAGACGAACCCGGTAACGAATTTCTTACACAAGCTGCCCCCACGGTCCAGGCGACGAAATCCAACACTGACGGTGCCCATGGTGGTTCGGCCGTGCCGTATTTTGACTTGTTCACCGACCCAACAATCAATCGGCGGGTGCTCAACGATTCCCAATCATCCGAACACGGACAACGATTTTGGAGAAAACAGAATCGCAATGTGGCGATTGTGGTGACAGAAGCCCCACCTTTGGCAAACTCGCGTTACCAATGGTTCACTGTCCCAGAAATGCTGGAGTCGATGGACGTCGACTTTCTTGTCAACACGGATTCGCGATCCGTCTTGGCGGCAACGCCATGGGACGAACTCTGCGATCCGGACCGCGCACCCTTCGACGGCGAGACGGACTTTCACCGCGCGCTGTCGGACAGCTTTCATCACCGCGGCGAATGCGACACCTTGGTCGATTTGATGACTGATGCGGAGGCTGCAAGGGATAAACGTCGCGAGGCCTCACGGATCGTTGCTGTATCCCCCGAACGCTTGAGTGATTCGTCGGCCAACGAGTGGGTTCGGTACATCACGGTGTCGAGCGCAAGTCGTGAGGTCGGCGAATGGGCACAGCCGATTTATGAGACGAACGCTGAAGAGAAGAACAGCCTCGTTATGGCGCGTCGACGCGGCAGGTTGGTCGTGTTGGTCCGATTGAGCGAAGAACGGGGACTTCGGACGCACGTGGAGTGGACGACGACGATCGCCGCCAACGTCGACGTTCCTCTCGTTATTGAACGATTTCTGTCGCGAGGCGTTATCAAATCGACTCTCCGGCAGACCGAGGAAGGATCACGTTTTTATCGTTCACGTGCTCAATTTGACCTCATTGACTGTGATGTCGAAGTGGACGATGTCGAACTCAGAAGTCAGGGACTCCACGCCGTGGATCTGGGGATATTCAATCAACTGTTGGGAACAAGTGCGGTGACGACGAATGAATTGAGGACCGCGGCGTCGCTGATTCTTCGCTGGCTCTAACGGAAGTTGAGGAACTGCACATCGACCGGCAAATCCTTGCCCTTGATCAAGTGCATCGTCGCCTGAAGGTCGTCACGACTCTTGGACGAGACCCGCAGTTCATCCCCTTGAATCTGGGGCTTGACCGACTTCGGGCCTTCGTCACGAATGATCTTGGCGATTTCCTTGGCGTGCTCGCTCGTGATGCCGTTCTTGACCGTGGTTTCGATTCGGTATTCCTTGCCGGATGCAAAGGGCTTGCCGACCTCGAGTGACTTCAACGAGATGCCGCGCTTGATCAGTTTGGATTCGAGAACGTCCAACACCGCTTTGACGCGCTCTTCGCTGCTCGCGGCCAAATTGACCTTGTCCGACTTCTTTTCGATGAGAGCGCCAACCCCCTTGAAATCGAAGCGTGTCTCGATTTCGCGTTGAGCCTGATTGACCGCGTTGTCGAGTTCCATCGGGTCGACCTTGGAAACAATGTCAAAAGAGGAATCAGCCATGCGCCCAGTTTAGGCGCGGGTCGCAAGAACGCGTCTGCGTATTGTACGATTGTTACTTGCGCGCTTCATCGTGGATTACCTCGGTGTGGAACGCACCTGGTGGGTTACCCAAGCGGCCAAAGGGATCTGACTGTAACTCAGCTGGCTCAGCCTTCGGGGGTTCGAATCCCTCACCCACCACCAATCCTCAGCGATAGCGGCCCTGTACCTCCCGCCAACCGGGCAGGGCTACTTTGTTTATCCGGTCCTAGAATGAGCAAATGACACGCGATCCCACGTTGCCGCACAAAATCGCGATTGCGGGTCCGGGGCGTTCGGGAACGTCGTTGCTCGTGAAGATTCTGAGCGCCGCGGGGTTGAATACCCATGGCAGTGAAACCGAGTATGACGAAGTCAATGCTGGACGTGAATCTCGAATCGGTATTGATAGCCCGTTTGACGTAGACAAAGACCCGTGGCTCTTTGCCTACGCCGAAAGCCTCTCGGATGAGGCCTGGAGTGAATATCGTGCGCTGATTATTCCAATTCGCAACCTTCGCGATGCCAGCATCAGCCGCAGCAAGAACGAACGGGTCTCTCGACTTGTCGACAACCCAGATCTGGACCATTGGAACTGGGATACGTGGGGCGGGGCCCCCGGTGGCGCCATAGGTACGATGAACGCGCGAGAAATCAGCGGCGTCTTGTCGAGCGGGTTGTGGACTCTGATCGAGATCGCGACCGCGAAAAAAATCCCGATTGTTTTGCTTAACTTTCCGGCATTCGCGCGGGACGCAGATTACCTCTGGACTCAATTGGGCCCTTACTTGCCCACGAGCGTCACCCGCGATGCACTTATCGATGCGTGGAAAGCCACTGTTCGTCCGGATCTTGCGCGCGAGTTCCCGTCGGGTATGTCTACGGCGACGCGCAACGAGTCGACCTCAACGGTGACCTGATCCATGAACGTGTAATCCAATCTCACTCGACGCACCCGAAAGTGACGACTGTCGATTTCCTCACTGCGGACATGTTCATTCTTCCCTCGGCGAGCATCATTTCGCGGGCACTGCATTCCGCGATGGGCGGCTTCCACTCGGACCTTCGAGGATACGAGGATGACGATTTTTTCCTTAGAGCGCACTTTGCGGGATTTAGGGGCATCCACCTTGATCTGCCGGTTGTGGCGTGGACTCTGAACCCCGACAGTTCGTCGCATTCGCCGACGATGGCGCAGAGTCGCCTGGTCTATCTGCGCCGTGTCAACGCGCTCATCGCCTCTTTGCCCGAGGCGAAACGACACGAGCTTGAACCACACATCTACCCGAGGTTTGTGACCCTATTTGCCTACGACCTCGTCGCTCCACTTGCTGTCGGTGATGAATTCAGAATCGCAGAGTCCCGATTTCACGAGGTGGTCGAATTGTGCCGCACGGCTGGCGTCCCCATACCCATCAACACCCGCGTCATCATCGGCATCATGAGCCTGTTGGTGTCCCTGCCTATTCCGTTGCGTCGGGCAGCGGCGCGGGCGTTACTGAGCTCAAAAATGAAGAAACTGCGGACGTCATTCCGACGACAGTGATGTGTTCGAACTGTTTCGTCAATAAAACCGATGGTCGATTTCGTCCTCATCGTCGAGGGACGGGTTCTGCGGCGTGACGAACTCGGTCGCCCAGCGACACAGCATCACGACGGCCGCGCCGACGACGAGGAAACCGCCCACCGCGATGACGAGGCCGGTGATAACGCCGAACGCGATGTTCCACGAGTCCATGTCTTGAGACTAGGCGGGGCAATTGACGCGTAACCTGCGCGACAATAGAGATATGTCCGCCCAACTTCTCGAGACTGCGCTCGCCATCGCCCGCGAGGCAGCCGCGCTCGCCGCAGAGCGTCGTCGCGGGACCGTGACGGTTGCCGACAGCAAGAGTTCCTCTGTTGACGTCGTCACGGCGGTCGATCGAGAGGTCGAGGCCCTCGTCCGGCAAAGACTTACCGAACTACAGCCGGGGGACGGCTTCCTCGGGGAAGAGGGCGGTCAGACGGATCGATCGACATCCCTGACGTGGGTCGTCGATCCGATTGACGGCACGGTGAACTATTTGTATGGCTTTCCACAGTACGCGATCAGCATCGCAGTCGTCGAGGGCGATCCAACCCCCGGCAATTGGACGGAACTCGCGGGGGTTGTCATCAATGCGGCGAGCGGCCGCGAATTCACTGCCACTCGCGGCGGCGGTGCGTTTTCCGACGGAGTGCGACTTGCGGTCAATCGCCCCGAGTCGCTCGGGCAATCGTTGCTGTCGACGGGCTTCTCGTATTCTCGGAAGATTCGCACCCAACAGGCGCAGGTGATGGCCGTGGTCATGCCACACATTCGCGACATTCGGCGAATGGGTGCGGCGTCACTTGACCTCACCGCGTTGGCGGCTGGTCAGCTCGACATCTATTTCGAACGCATGTTGCAGCCCTGGGATCACGCGGCGGGGGTCCTCATCGCGCGCGAGGCGGGAGCCGAGATTCGGGGCTGGAACGGTTCGGCACCGGACATCGATTGGCTCCTTGCATCCCACCCCGACGTCATCGAAGAGGTCGAATCGGTGCTCGTTGACGCGGGGGCCCATTTCGACTTCAGGTAGCGCCACCACCGTGTCTCGCTTACAATTGCCAAACACGACTTTGTGCGGAGGTTCTGTGACTACCGATTCTGATTCGACGCGTTCCAGCGCGGATGACGAATCGCGCGCCCAAAACCTCGATCAGCCTCTCGCGCGGCGCGAGTTGCGGCTCCGTGCCGAGCAGGCCAAGGTCGAACAGATTGCTCGAGAACGTGAACGGGAGCGGATTCGAGAGACCGCGCTGAAGCGCGCTGACGAAATCCGGCGCGAAAAGGAAGCAGCGGAAGCCCGCGAATTAGAGACCGAGCGCTTCCAAGAACAGATAAACAGCAGTCAACGGGTTCCCACGTTGTCACCAGGGTCATCACCCGCGTCCGCCGTCACCGCGGGGACTTCTGCGTCGGTGATGGCAACCTCCAGTTACGCGGACCGCGGCCATGTCGGGGCTCAGCGCCGCAAGCGGGCGGAAGAAAAAGCGCGTAAGAAGCGAGAAGCCACCGCGAAGCGATCATCACGACCGAACAAACCGCTGAAACGCACCCATCCTTTACGTAATGCGCTCGGACGAAGTTTCGTCGTCATGGTTGTCGGTGGTTTGTTCGCGGTTCTGGCGCTTCCCGCAACCGGCTTCAATGCAGCAAATTCAGGGTGGGCTGTCGAGACCACCAGTGACGACCAGTCGGTGGAGGTCGCCGCAACCGGAACGGAAGCCGAACAGATCGCGCTCAGCGAATTCTCCGTGACGACGTATTCCGAGCTCTTGTTGCTCACCTACGGTGCGACGTTCGGTTTCAAGTATTCCGTGACGAACAGTGGAAATATCCGATGGCCGTTCCCGGTCGTCACTCCGATTTCGTCGGGGTATGGCGGACGTGCCGCTCCGTGTCTTGGATGTTCGACGCAGCACCGAGGGCTTGACTTTGACCCAGCCGATGGAACACCGTTTAATTCCATAGCTGCTGGAAAAGTCGTCGAGGTCAACGATGACGGCTACCTCGGAAAATGGGTCGTCATCAGTCACAACGTTGGTGGTTTGGAATTCAAGAGCTTGTATGCCCACATGATTCGCGATTCGACAGGGGTAAAGGTTGGCCAAGAAGTCAAGGCAGGTGACTATATTGGGCGAGTCGGGGACTCGGGCGTCACCTCGGGTGCTCACTTGCACTTGGCTATCCTCATCAACGAGGAACCCGTCGATCCATTTGAATTCTTGAAAAAACACACTAAAGGGAACTAATTGGTAGCGAGGGCGGGACTCGAACCCGCGACACCACGATTATGAGCCGTGTGCTCTAACCACCTGAGCTACCCCGCCGCAACCTTATTAGGTCGAGCCCCGAGTCAGGATTGAACTGACGACCCCTTCCTTACCATGGAAGTGCTCTACCACTGAGCTATCGGGGCGAGTGCCACGATGGCACCATGCGAGATTAGCACCTCAAACCGCTGCGGGTGAAATCCCCGACACCGCGGCCTGCGGTCCGTGCAGGTGTGGCGCCAGCACCGGCTCACCGCCCACATCACGCGACACGCCACAAACACTAGATGTAGTGAAATGACACGAATGTCATTCCCGACATATAGTATTTTCCCTACGGCACCCTTGCCGCAAACCCTCAGGAGGAACTATGGACTTCGACAACGACAGCGTTGGCGGCTATGCGGTTCCCGTCGACCCGATGGACCTGCTGCAGTGCGATAGCTGCCAGTAAATAGCTGAAGCCTCGAGAACCCCGACCGCTCTGATGCGGTCGGGGTTCTCTCTTTGGCCGTCACCAACGGCGCGGGTAGTTGAGATTCACGGAATAATGAAGTCATGAGCGACGTGCGCACGCCCGACCCCGCCTGGTTTTCCGATGAGGAATTCGAGGGGATCCGTCGGCGACTTCCGCTCGTGTACGTCGAGGCCGTGCCCGTTCGTTTAGACGATGACGGTTTCGTCACAGACGTGGGTCTTCTCATTCGCGTCGATGAGTACGGCGAGATGCGCTCTGCACTCGTGGCCGGCCGCGTGAAGTTCGGTGAGTCGATTCGCGACGCCCTCAGTCGCAACCTGGAGAAAGATCTGGGGGCCCTGGCCTTTCCCCGTCTACCCAACAGTGTCGTCCCGGCGACCGTTGCCGAGTATTTTCCGTTCCCCGGTCGACTTGTTGACGAGCGCCAGCACGCGGTCTCGCTCGTGTTCGTGGTGCCGGTGACGGGCGAAGCGGAACCTCGTCAGGATACACTCGACATTCGCTGGATTCCTGTCCATGACGCCGTCCGGGAATCGATCGACGGCGAGTTTGTGGGCGGCCGCGGCGCAGTTCTTCGCGCCTCATTGGCTACCGTCTCCTACCGCTAACGCTCGAATCACCGCGCGAGAAGCGCACCTACCCCCATTTGATTGCGTGTGAGCCTGTTTGACGCACGTTGCCTGTGATTTCGCGCGAGAATAACGCAATAGTCTGTCGTTTTGGTGCCTTTGGTCGTACAGTAATCTCTGTTCACTTTGATGGAGGCCCGATGACTAACCCCCTGCGCATGCACATTCACGACGACGCTACGGCGGCGCTTCGGGAACGCATCTTTGACTACGCTCGTGACCGCATGCAGCTGGACCCTCCGCCGTTGGACAAGGGAATGCCCTTTGCCGAGATGCGAGCCATCATGCCCGACACAGTGACCGAGACCGGAATCGGTGGCGACAGGGCTCTTGACCTTTTCGGCGAGATCCTCGCCCCGGCGTCTATGTCGACCGACCACCCCGCGATGGTGTCCTTCATCCCCGTCGCACCGACCGAAGCATCTATCTTGTTCGACCTCGTCGTTTCGGCCTCGTGCATCTTTGGCGGGTCATGGCTCGAAGGCGCCGGCGCGATCTACGCCGAAAACGAAGTGCTGAAGTTCCTTGCCACCGAGGCTGGTCTGCCGGACGGGGCTGGCGGGGTCTTCGTCCAAGGGGGGACCAACGGAAACCTGTCGGCTCTTGTTGCCGCCCGTTTCGACGCCGAGCACCGGTTGGCGGAAGCCGGAAAGTCACGACCCACCCGCTGGTGTTTTGTGACGTCAGACGAAGCGCACTCATCGCTTGCCCACTCCGCTCGGGTCATGGATGTCGATGTCATCAAGGTTCCCGTCGGAGCCGACGGTCGTATGACCGGGACCGACATCGAGAAGGCGGTCGACGGTTCGTGGGACAGTGTCTTTGCCATCGTCGCTACCGGGGGAACCACGAATTGTGGCATTGTCGACGACATCGCGTCGGTCGTCACGACCGCAAAGGAACACGGCATCTGGGTCCACGTCGATGGCGCCTACGGACTCGCGGGAATGTTCGCACCGAGCACCAAGCCACTCTTTGCCGGAATGGCCGATGTCGACTCGTTCATCGTCGACCCACACAAGTGGCTGTACGCACCCTACGACTCGTGTGCACTGATCTATCGGAACCCCTCAATTGGTCGCGGCGCCCACACACAGCACGCGTCGTACCTCGATGTTCTGACCGATACCGACGAGTGGAATCCATCGGATTTCGCCGTGCACCTGTCGCGCCGCGCCCGCGGTTTGCCGCTGTGGTTTTCGCTCGCGACGCACGGAGTCGCCGCCTACCGTGAGGCAATCGAATCCAACAACATCGTTGCGCGCGAAATTGCCGACGTCGTTCGCAACAGCGACCACCTGGAACTCGTGCGCGACCCGATGCTCTCGGTCGTCGTGTTCCGCCGCATCGGGTGGACCCAAGCGGACTACACCGCGTGGAGTGACGAACTCTGGGAGTCCGGTAAAGCCGCGTGCTTTCCGTCGAAGTACAAGGGCGAACCGGTTTTGCGATTTGCCATTGTCAACCCCCGCACGACCATCGACATCCTCATGGAACTTGTCGAAAGCCTCAAGGGTTAATCGTGTTAACGCGCTGGCCAGCTGAGTGGGAACGCCACGAGCGGACGTGGATGGCGTGGCCGTCCACCGGGTACGCCCTCGGTGACACTGAGGTCGACATTGCGGAAGCACGCGGAGCATGGGCATCGGTCGCGAACGCGATTGTGAAATATGAGCCCGTGACGATGGTTGTCGACCCGTCTGCCGTGGCCGTCGCCCGAGAATGGCTCGACGAGCGCGTTTACATCGTCGAGGCCAAACTCGACGATGCGTGGATGCGCGACATGGGACCCACTTTCGTCAAAGGACCGGGCGATGCCGTGCTCGGCGTTGATTGGGTCTTCAACGGCTGGGGCGCTCAGTCCTGGGCGACGTGGGACCACGACGCGGAAGTCGGCCGCGCGGTTCTGACCTCGGCGGACATCCCCGTCATCTCGTCGTCACTTACAAACGAGGGTGGCGGAATCCACACGAACGGTGACGGAACGGTTCTCGTGACCGAAACCGTCCAGCTCGACCCGGGTCGAAACCCGGGCTGGACGCGTGACGAGGTCGAACGCGAACTGTTCGATACGCTCGGTGCGACGCGCATCGTCTGGCTCCCGCGCGGACTGACACGCGACTATGACGAATTCGGTACCCGCGGCCACGTCGACATCGTCGCCGCGTTCTGCAACCCGTCGACGGTTCTGTACCACGACCAGCGGAACGCCGAACACCCCGATTTCGCGGTGTCGGCGCAAGTTCGCACGCTGCTCGAGGCGGAAGGATTCGACCTCATCGCGATGCCAGCTCCCGACACACTGCGAGATGACGAAGGCTTCGTCGACTACTCGTACATAAACCACTACGTCTGTAACGGCGCCGTCATTTTGTGTGGATTCGACGATGCGGGCGACGAGGTCGCGAAGGGCATTCTCGACAAGGCGTATCCGGGACGGACAATCGAGCTGGTCGACGCGCGAGCACTCTTTGCACGCGGTGGTGGCATTCACTGCATCACTCAGCAGCAGCCCGCTTAACCCAACGGCTCCCAGTTGATCAGGTGCTGACGCGAAAAGCGCGGATTGCAGACGACACACGACGCGATGATGTTGCGCGGCTTGCGATATCGCAGTACGACGTGCCCAGCCGCACAGGTTCCGCGCCACCGTGCGAGGTGGTCGGGCGTCGGGCCGGTGTGCCGCACTCGGCCGGTGTACCCCAACGAGCGTGCGGTGTCGAGCCACTTCTGGCTGTGGTTGTGCTTTTTGCCGCACAGCGCGTGGGCGATCTCGTGCAGCAGTGTCTGCTCGGCGTCGTCAATCGAACCCAGCGATGTGATGTGCCGTGACAACGAAATCTCGTGCGTGTCGTGATGGCACGCTCCGGCTCGTCGGCGAGCGTGGTCCCAACGGAACGTCCACCGGTGGTCGGCGAGCGACAGATGTTCGCCAATGAGCCTCTCGGCGAGGACCCGCACGTCATCCAATTCGTTCACAGCAATCAGCCTAATTTCGGGCACCCGCGCATTCGGCAGAACCGCCACAGGACAATTCCCAATTCCGGTTTACGAACGGAACAGATTGCGTGCCGGCGGTGGAGAGTCGATAGCCGTGTTGTCGGTGACGATGGTGGCGCTCGCCGACCACGCGATGGCGTCTGCACCAGCGATGAGTCCGGTCGGGTGCGGCCCCTTCCCCGCGAGCGTCGAGACCCACGGTGGAATCGCCCCGCTCGCTAGGGCTCCGAGCACCACATTGCCGAATCGTTTGCCGTTAGCGACGCCGTGCTCGGCGACGCCGAACGCATCACCAAAAACGTAGCGGAGCGTCGCGAGTTGACCGCGGGCGAACGACATCGGTGGACCGTCGGCGACATTGGCGACCACGATTCCGTTGGGTGCCAGCAGCGCCTTGACTGCGGAATAGAACTCGACGCTCGTCACGTGCGCGGGGGTCCGGGCACCGGAAAAGACATCAACGACAACGAGATCGACCTGACCGAGCAACCCCGTCGGCAGCGACCCCATGACCTCACGCGCATCGCCGTAGCGGCATCGGATGGACGCACCGCGGGGAAGAGGGCAGTGTTCGCGGACGAAATCGATGAGGTCGCGTTCGATTTCGATGATCTGTTGCCTCGAGCTCGGCCTCGTCGCCTCGACGTAGCGGGGGACTGTTAGTGCGCCGGCACCGAGGTGTAACGCGGTGATCGGCTGCCCCGCGGGGAACGCCGCGTTGATGACGTGACCCATCCGTGCGATGTAGTCGAAATGCAGAGCCGTCGGATCGGCCAGGTCGACGTGCGACTGCGGGGTGTCATCAATCGACAACACCCACGAGCCAGGACGCCACTGGTCTGATTCGAGACTCGCGATGAGTCCACTGCGCGCGAGTCGATGAGTAAATGCCCCTGCCATGGGGCAATTCTCACCCACTGCACCTGCCCAAATAATCGTTACCAATTCGGGACTTTACAATTCGCCAAAAAGGGTGTACCGTAGCAATTTGCGTTTCATTCTGCTCGGGAATCATATTGCGGACTCCTGACACACCCGTAAATAGTGGCGGGTTCATGACGCTTCCCAACTCTCGAACACTGTATCAAGGGCCCCGCCCGTTAAGGAAATATCTGTGGCTGTTAAGAAGAAAATCCAGGGGACCGGACGCGACGCGAACCGAGTGTCGTTTGCCAAGGTGACCGATGCGCTCACCGTTCCGGATCTCCTCGCTCTTCAAACCGAAAACTTTGCCTGGTTGATTGGGACCGATGGCTCGGATGCCAAGTCCGGGCTCGAAGAAATCTTCGAAGAGATTTCTCCGATCGAGAACGACCGCATGCAGCTGTCGTTCACGAACCCGTACCTCGAGGAAAAAAAGCACGAACTCGACGAGTGTAAGGAACGCGGCAAGACCTACGCCGCTCCGCTCTACGTCGAGGCCGAGTTCATGAATCACGACACGGGTGAAATCAAGACCCAGACCGTATTCATGGGGGACTTCCCGCTCATGACCCCCAAGGGCACCTTTGTCATCAACGGAACCGAGCGCGTCGTCGTGTCGCAGCTCGTCCGTAGCCCCGGTGTCTACTTCGAGAAGGTCGACGACAAGACGACCGACAAGGACCTCTACTCGTGTCGCGTTATTCCGAGCCGCGGTGCGTGGCTCGAATTCGAAATCGACAAGCGCGACCAGATCGGTGTTCGCATCGACCGCAAGCGTCGCCAGTCGGTGAGCGTGTTCCTCAAGGCTCTCGGCATGACGCGCGAAGAGATCGAAAAGGAATTCGCCGGGTCCTACACGATGGAAGAGACCCTCAGCCACGACAACATCCTGACCGCCGAAGACGCGCTCAAGGACATCTACAAGAAGCTCCGTCCCGGTGAGCAGGTAGCTCTCGAAGCCGCGCGTTCGCTCCTCGACAACTTCTATTTCAATTCGAAGCGATTCGACCTCGCCAAGGTCGGCCGGTACAAGCTCAACCGCAAGCTCGGTCTTGAACTCCCCGTCACCGAGTCGGTGCTCACGCTGTCCGACATCAAGGCGACCATCAAGTACCTCATCGCTCTGCACGAAGGCAAGGCGACCATCGCCGGCAAGCGCGCGGGCAAGAACGTCGAAATCATGCTCGGCACCGACGACATCGACCACTTCGGTAACCGTCGAATCCGCGCCGTGGGCGAACTCATTCAGAACCAGATCCGCACGGGTCTGTCTCGGATGGAGCGCGTCGTTCGCGAACGCATGACCACGCAGGACGTCGAGGCCATCACGCCGCAGACCCTCATCAACATCCGTCCCGTGACCGCGGCGATCAAGGAGTTCTTCGGAACTTCGCAGTTGTCGCAGTTCATGGACCAAAACAACCCGCTTGCCGGGCTCACCCACAAGCGCCGCCTTTCGGCGCTGGGACCCGGTGGACTCTCGCGTGAGCGTGCCGGTGTCGAGGTCCGAGACGTTCACCCCTCGCACTACGGCCGCATGTGCCCGATCGAAACCCCGGAAGGCCCGAACATCGGTCTGATTGGTTCGCTCGCGTCGTTCGCTCGAATCAACTCGTTCGGTTTCATCGAAACCCCCTACCGCCAGGTCGTCAACGGCAAGGTCACCAACAAGATTGACTACTTGACCGCCAGTGACGAGGACGAGCACATCGTCGCCCAGGCTGGTTCGCCGGTGAATGCCGACGGGACCCTCGCCGAAGAGCGTGTACTCGTTCGAATCAAGGGTGGAGAAGTCGACACCGTTCCCGCGAACCGTGTTGACTACATGGACGTTTCGCCGCGCCAGATGGTGTCGATTGCGACGTCACTCATTCCGTTCCTCGAGCACGACGATGCGAACCGCGCACTCATGGGTGCCAACATGCAGCGCCAAGCCGTGCCGCTTCTTCGCTCGGAGGCTCCGATTGTCGGAACCGGAATGGAGTCGTACGCGGCTGTTGACGCCGGTGACGTTCTCATCGCTGTTCACGCCGGTGTCGTCACCGAGGTCTCGGGCGACAGCGTCACGATGCTCAACGACAAAGCGGGCGAAATCGATCCCGGCACCAATGCCAAGATCCCGCCCACCACGGCCTACGCGCTGCGCAAGTTTGAGCGCTCGAATCAGGGCACCAACTTCAACCACCGCCTCGTCGTCTCCGAAGGCGACAAGGTCGCGAAGGGTGGAGTTCTCGCCGACGGTCCCGCAACGGAAAACGGCGAACTTGCTCTCGGAAAGAACCTCCTCGTGGCATTCATGTCATGGGAGGGACACAACTTCGAAGACGCGATCATCCTCAGCCAGAACCTCGTCAAGGACGACACGCTCTCGTCGATTCACATCGAAGAGTATGACGTTGACGCCCGCGACACGAAGCTCGGACCGCAGGAAATCACGCGCGACATCCCCAACCAGTCGCAGGAGAGCCTCGCTCACCTTGACGAAGAGGGAATCGTGCGTATCGGCGCCGAGGTCCGCGCCGGTGACATCCTCGTCGGCCGCATCACCCCCAAGGGTGAGACCGAACTGACCGCCGAAGAGCGACTTCTTCGCGCGATCTTCGCCGAAAAGGGCAAGGAAGTTCGCGACTCGTCTCTCCGTGTTCCGCACGGCGAGCGTGGAACCGTCATTGACGTCAAGATCTTCGACTCCAACGATGAAGACGACGAGCTCGGTAATGGCGTTCTCAAGAAGGTCATCGTCTACATCGCCCAGAAGCGCAAGATCTCGGAGGGTGACAAGCTCGCTGGTCGCCACGGGAACAAGGGTGTCATCGCCAAGATCCTTCCGGTCGAGGACATGCCGTTCCTCGAAGACGGAACCCCGGTCGATGTTGTCCTCAACCCGCTCGGTGTCCCCGGACGAATGAACTTCGGTCAGGTCCTCGAACTTCACCTCGGTTGGGCAGCCAAGCAAGGGTGGAAGGTCAACGGAAACCCTGATTGGGCAAAGTTCCTCCCCGAAGAAGCTCGCGAGATCGCGCCCGGCACCAATGTCGCAACCCCCGTCTTTGACGGTGCAAGCGAAGTTGAAATCGCCGGTCTTCTCGACTCGACCCTTCCTCGTGTCAACGGACAGCAACTCATCGGGTCGTCCGGTAAGGCGCAGTTGTTCAACGGCCGCACGGGAGAACCGTTCCCCGACCCCATCTCGGTCGGATACATGTACATCCTCAAGTTGCACCACCTCGTCGACGACAAGATCCACGCACGTTCGACGGGACCGTACTCGATGATCACGCAGCAGCCGCTGGGTGGAAAAGCGCAGTTCGGTGGACAGCGATTCGGCGAGATGGAGGTGTGGGCCCTCGAGGCCTACGGCGCTTCCTACGCTCTGCAAGAGCTCCTCACCATCAAGTCCGATGACATCGCCGGTCGAGTCAAGGTGTACGAAGCCATCGTCAAGGGTTTGAACATTCAGGAACCGGGTATCCCGGAGTCGTTCAAGGTCCTGATGAAGGAAATGCAGTCTCTCGGACTCAACGTCGAGGTACTCGACGGGGCCGAAAACCCTGTCAACCTTCGTGACACGGCGGATGACGCCGACCGCGCAACCGCATCGCTGGGTGTCAACATCGCCCGTGAAGAGTCCGCAGCCGTGGACTTCGCCGAATAGGCACCCCCAGAGAACTGACTATCGAGAAATACGGAAGAGAAAAAAGTGCTCGACGCAACTACTTTTGAACAGATTCGCATCAAGCTCGCGACGAACGAACAAATTCGTTCGTGGTCGAGCGGTGAGGTGAAGAAGCCTGAAACCATTAACTACCGCACGTTGAAGCCAGAGAAAGACGGCCTCTTCGGCGAGCAGATTTTTGGTCCATCCAAGGACTGGGAGTGCGCCTGTGGCAAGTACAAGCGCGTTCGGTTCAAGGGCGTCACGTGTGAGCGATGCGGCGTCGAGGTTACTCGCCAGGCCGTTCGTCGCGAGCGCATGGGCCACATCGAGCTCGCCGCCCCAGTCACTCACATCTGGTACTTCAAGGGTGTTCCGAGCCGCCTCGGGTACCTTCTCGACATGGCGCCGAAGGACCTCGAAAAGGTCATCTACTTCGCCGCCTACATGGTGACCTATATCAACGAAGAGCGCATCCACCAGGACATGCCGATTGTCGAGAAGATGGTCCAGACCGAAATTCGTGACTACGAAAAGGTCCGCGACGAGGAAATCACTGATCGCCAGAAGGAACTCGAAGACGAACTCGCCAAGCTCGAAGCCGAAGAGGCCAAGGCCGACGTCAAGCGCAAAGCCAAGGAAGCCGCTGAGCGCGAGATGGCGAACATTCGCAAGTCGTTCGACGACGACATCGCCCGCTGGCAGCGCGCATGGGACTCGTTCCGTTCGCTCAAGCAGGGTGGACTGTGGGGTGACGACACGGAGTTCCGATTCCTCGTCGACCACTTCAAGGGAAACACCGACCCCGACAAGACGACTCTCGACGAGACCTACTTCACCGCTCTCATGGGTGCGGAAGCCATCGAGCACGTCCTCAAGGACCTCGGCAAGAACGACCGCGAGAAGCTCAAGGCCGAAGGCGAAGTACTCCGCGACGAAATCAAGAACGGCAAAGGACAGCGCAAGGTCCGTGCAATCAAGCGCCTCCGCGTCGTCAACTCGTTCCTCGTTCCCGCTGGTCAGGACCCCCGCGACGTTCCTCTTCCCGAGGCGATGGTGTTGCGCGTAATCCCCGTGATCCCGCCGGACCTTCGTCCGATGGTTCAGCTCGATGGTGGACGATTCGCCACGAGTGACCTCAACGACCTCTACCGCCGCGTCATCAACCGCAACAACCGTCTGAAGCGATTCGACGAGCAGATGACCCCGCAGATCATCAAGAACAACGAAAAGCGCATGCTGCAAGAAGCGGTCGACGCGTTGTTCGACAACGGTCGTCGTGGACGCCCGGTCACCGGAACCGGCAACCGAGCGCTCAAGTCGTTGTCCGACATGCTCAAGGGAAAGCAAGGACGTTTCCGTCAGAACCTTCTCGGAAAGCGCGTCGACTACTCGGGCCGGTCGGTCATCGTTGTCGGCCCCCAACTCAAGCTTCACCAGTGTGGTCTTCCCAAGCAGATGGCGCTCGAACTGTTCAAGCCCTACGTCATCAAGCAACTTCAGGACAAGGGACTCGCGTCGAGCATCAAGAGCGCGAAGCGCGCCGTTGAGCGCGCCTACCCCGAGGTCTGGGGCGAGCTCGAAGAAATCATTCGCGACCGCCCGGTTCTTCTGAACCGCGCACCGACGCTTCACCGCCTTGGAATTCAGGCGTTCGAACCGCAGCTCGTCGAGGGCAAGGCCATCCAGCTGCACCCCCTCGTCTGTGCCGCGTTCAACGCCGACTTCGATGGTGACCAGATGGCTGTTCACCTTCCCCTCTCGGTGGAGGCACAGGCCGAGGCCCGCGTTCTCATGCTCGCCTCGAACAACATTCTCAAGCCCTCGGACGGTAAGCCGGTTACGGTTCCGACCCAGGACATGATCATCGGTCTGCACCACCTCACCTCGGAGCGCGCTGGCGTTGTGGGCGAGGGACGTGCGTTCGGAGGAATCTCGGAAGGCCTCATGGCCTACGACCTCGATAAGTTGCACGTCAACGCCGCAATCAAGATCCGCGTCCCCGGTGTCGTTTTTGCCGCGGGCACCGCTCCGGAAGGCTTCGCTGACGGCAAGGCGTTCGAGACGACTCTCGGGAAGGCGATCTTCAACAGCCTCCTTCCCGCTGACTTCCCTTATGTCACGGAAGTCGCGGACAAGGGAGTCATCACCGAAATCGTCGAGGTTCTCGCCGAGAAGTACCCGAAGGTCGTCGTCGCGGCAACGCTCGACGCTTTCAAGGACGCCGGATTCCACTGGGCCACTCGTTCGGGAGTCACGGTCGCACTGAGCGACGTCGTGACACCGAAAGAGAAAAAAGCCATCATCGCGAAGCACGAAAAAGAAGCGGCCAAGGTCGACAGCCAGTTCGAAAAGGGCCTCATCTCGGATGGCGAACGCCACAAGGAACTCATTGGAATTTGGACCAGGGCAAACGTCGAGGTATCGGCTGCGCTCAAGGTCGAAATGTCCAAGGGCTACAACACCATCAACCGCATGGTCACCTCGGGTGCACGTGGTAACTGGCTGCAGGTCGGAAACATCGCCGGTATGCGTGGACTCGTGGCAAACCCGAAGGGCGAGATCATCTCGACCCCGATCAAGAACTCGTACCGCGAGGGACTGTCGGTCGCCGAGTACTTCATCGCCACCCACGGTGCGCGTAAGGGACTCGCGGACACGGCTCTTCGTACCGCCGACTCGGGGTACCTCACCCGCCGTCTCGTCGACGTTTCGCAGGATGTCATTATCCGCGAAGCGGACTGCACGACGACCAAGGGCCTTCCGTTCACGATTGCAATTGACGGCGCAGCCGCCCCCAACGTCGAAAACCTCGTCTTCGCCCGTACGCTTGCAGCTGACGCAGTCGACGGTAAAGGCAAGGTCGTCGCCGAAGCCGGATCCGACATCGGTCGCCAGACGATCAGGGACTTCATCGCCGCTGGCGTCACTGCGCTCCTCGTTCGTTCGCCGCTGACCTGTGAATCGACAAAGGGTGTGTGTGGCGCATGCTACGGCCGCTCGATGGCGACGGGTAAGACCGTCGATCTCGGAGAAGCAGTCGGTATCATCGCCGCCCAGTCGATCGGTGAACCCGGAACCCAGCTCACGATGCGTACCTTCCACACCGGTGGTTCGGCGTCGGCAGCGGACATCACGCAGGGTCTTCCCCGCGTGGCGGAGCTGTTCGAAGCACGTACCCCCAAGGGAGCGAGCCCCATCGCCGATGCAACCGGTCGCGTTTCAATCGACGAGTCGGGAGCCCAGCGCAAGCTCATCCTGACTCCAGACAATGGTGACGACGCCTACTCGTACACGATTCTCAAGAACGCTGTTCTTCTGGTCGAAGACGGTTCGCACGTCGAGGTCGGAACCCAGTTGTTCGTCGGAACGCTCGACCCGAAGGATGTCCTTCGAGTTCGCGGTCTGCGCGAGGTTCAGACTCACCTCGTCGAAGGCGTTCAGGGCGTGTACCTGTCGCAGGGTGTTCCCATCCACGACAAGCACATCGAGGTCATCGTTCGTCAGATGCTTCGTATGGTGTCGATCGTCGACCAAGGGGACACCGAGCTCGTACCCGGTGAACTCATCGACAACATCCGTTTCCGTGCGATCAACCGCGACGCTGTTTCTCGAGGAGCCAAGCCCGCCACCGCGCGTGCCGAACTCCTCGGAATCACCAAGGCGTCGCTCGCAACCGAGTCGTGGCTGTCGGCCGCGTCGTTCCAAGAGACCACTCGCGTTCTCACGCAAGCGGCCCTCGAGCGCAAGTCCGACCCGCTTATCGGTCTGAAGGAAAACGTCATCATCGGAAAGCTCATCCCGGCCGGAACCGGTCTCGCAAAGTATCGCGAGGTCGACATCAAGGCCAACGTGGACGAAGCCGACCGAAAGTACCCGCAGCGTCACTTCACCGTGGGGGGGTTCTCGGAAGACGCGTTCACCTACGCCGACATCGAGTCCTTCAACTCGGCGTCGTATGACTCATCGGGCTTCCAGACCGAGTACTAAACCTCTAGACACGTTCGGGGTGGGCCTTCGGGTTCACCCCGTTCGTCGTTTCACCCGATCACTCCGTCTCCCCGTCTCCCCTTTACGTTTGTGGAAACCAAAGTTGCATGTCGCAACGTTTCTGGAAACCAAAGTTGCATCTCCCGACGTTCCTGGAAACCAAACATAGGGTGCGCGTCGCTTCCGCCACTTCAGTCCCGATTGGTTTCCAGGAACGACTGATTCCGCGCGTTTGGTTTCCACAAACGCAGGGGGAAGTGCTTGCAAGGGGCGGGGTGGGGTGGGATGGGTCTTCGGGTCCATGCCGTTCGTCGTTTCTGGGGAGGACGCCAGCGGAGATTGGGCACGACCGATACGGTCGAGCGATGCTCGACGCACTATACATAACGTCGGTAGTCGTGTGGTCAGTTGCGCTCGCGCGGATCGACTTCCGTGAACACAGGCTGCCCGATTGGCTGACTCTCCCCGCGATTCCGGTCGCACTGGGAGTTCTCTCCCTGAATCGCCCACAGAATCTGGGGTTCGCGGTATCAGCCGCCGTGGTGGTGATGGCAGCCGCCCTCGTCGCACATCGGATCGCCGACCTGGGGCTGGGCGATGCGAAACTCCTGCCCTCGGTCGTCATTCTCGTGTCAAACGCCGACAGCCCCGCCGAAAATCTCGCGGACTGGTTCGTCGGAATGTCGATTCTCGGGGGAATTCATTCGGCAATCCACATCTCCATCACTCGCGACCGTCGCTCGCACATCCCGTTTGGACCCGCCATACTCGGTGGAATGCTGAGTGTCATCATCGTGGGTTGACCAAACACCAAATTTGCGTGTAATCTTGGGATTTGTGTGCGTGCTGTCGCGTGCGAGGAATCGTGCGGGAAAGCAACACACACTAGGACCGTTATCCGGATCGACTGCGTGACGCAGCCGAGCCGAGGTCCCCACGGCATATCGACCGCCGGTCGTTTGAGAACATCACTGTCACCGTGCAGAAAATACAAGGAGAAAAGTCGTGCCAACGATTCAGCAGTTGGTTCGTAAGGGACGTAGCCCCAAGGTCACCAAGACCAAGGCGCCCGCGCTCAAGTCGAACCCGCAACAGCGTGGGGTGTGTACTCGTGTGTACACCACCACCCCCAAGAAGCCGAACTCGGCTCTTCGTAAGGTCGCTCGTGTCAAGCTCTCGAACGGCGTCGAAGTGACCGCCTACATTCCGGGCGAAGGCCACAACCTCCAGGAGCACTCGATGGTGCTCGTTCGTGGCGGTCGTGTGAAAGACCTCCCCGGTGTTCGGTACAAGATTGTTCGTGGCGCGCTCGACACGCAGGCGGTCAAGAACCGCAAGCAGGGTCGCAGCCTCTACGGCGCGAAGGCAGACAAGAAGTAATGCCTCGTAAAGGACCCGCACCCAAGCGACCCGTTGTCGCCGACCCCGTCTACGGTTCGCCCGTAGTTTCGCAACTTGTCAACAAGATCCTCTTGGACGGCAAGAAAGACCTCGCCCAGCGCATCGTTTACGGCGCGCTCGAAGGCGTCGCCACCAAGTCGAGCCAGGACCCCGTTGTCCTGCTCAAGAAGGCTCTCGACAACGTCCGTCCGACCCTCGAGGTGCGTTCGCGCCGCGTCGGTGGATCGACCTACCAG
>CANKTR010000006.1 GCA_947486475.1 Microbacteriaceae bacterium
CGGTAACCGCCGCAATCAAGGGCGCGGGACTCGGCAAAGATGTATTACTGTTGACGGACGGACGATTCTCAGGCGGCACAACCGGACTGTGCATCGGCCACGTAGCTCCCGAAGCAGTGGACGCAGGTCCCATTGCCTTCGTGCGCGATGGTGATCTGATACGGGTCGATATCGCAGCTCGGAGCATCGACTTACTCGTCGATGAAACCGAGTTGGAGGCGCGCCGCGCTGGCTGGTCGCCTCTTCCGCCGCGTTATACCCGCGGTGTTCTGGCGAAATATTCGAAGCTCGTGAAATCGGCTGCCCTCGGCGCCGTGACCGGCTAACCCCACCGTTGCTCGAGAAGGAGAACGTCATGGTCACCCCGACCGCACCACCGAAAACCGGCGAGCCGCCGATGATGACCGGCAGCGGAGCGCTGCTCAAGTCACTCGAGATTCTCGGCATCACCGATGTTTTTGGGCTCCCCGGTGGCGCCATCATGCCGTTTTATGACGAGTTGATGTCGCAGACCGCGATTCGGCACATTCTCGTTCGCCACGAACAGGGCGCGGGTCACGCCGCGGAGGGATACGCCCTCGCCAAGGGACAGGTCGGCGTGTGCATTGCAACGAGCGGACCGGGCGCGACGAACCTTGTCACCGCCATCGCCGACGCGCACATGGATTCGATTCCGATGATTGCGATTACGGGCCAAGTCTTCTCGACCCTGATGGGAACCGACGCGTTCCAAGAGGTTGACATCGTCGGCATGACGATGCCCATTACCAAACACTCGTTCCTGCTGACGAAGCCGGAAGACGTTCCCGGAGTTGTCGCAGCGGCGTACCACATCGCGACCACCGGCCGGCCCGGACCCGTGCTCATTGACATCACGAAAGACTGTCAGCAAAACTCGGCGCCGTTCGTCTGGCCCGACAAGGTCGAATTGCCCGGGTACAAGCCCGTTCAGAAAGCGCACGGCAAACAGATTCAGGCCGCGGCCGAGATGATCGCCCAGGCCGAGCGACCCATTTTTTACCTGGGTGGCGGAACCCTCCGCGCCAATTCGCAAAAAGAATTGCTCAAACTGGTCGAGGCGGTGGGCGCTCCGGCAATCACCACCCTCACGGCGCGCGGAATCCTGTCCGACAAGCACCCACAAAACCTCGGGATGCCGGGGATGCACGGTTCGGTGCCCGCGGTTCTCGGGTTGCAAGAGAGCGACCTGCTGATTGTGCTCGGTGCGCGATTTGACGACCGCGTGACCGGAAAAGTCAGCGAATTCGCCCCCGGTGCAAAGGTCATCCACGTGGACATCGACCCCGCCGAAATCGGCAAGATTCGCGAGGCGGACGTCCCCATCGTGGGCGACGTGCGCGAGGTGATACTGGACCTTCTGCCCGAATGGGCCAAGGTGAAGAAGACTGCGAAACCGCTCACCGCGTGGTGGGAGCGGCTGAACTACCTGCAGGACAGCTTCCCGCTCGGATTCACCGACCTGGACGACGGGCTTCTCGCCCCGCAGGGCATCATCCAAAAAATCGGCCAGATGTCGGGTCCGGAGGCGATCTATGCGTCCGGTGTCGGCCAGCACCAAATGTGGGCCGCACAATTCATCGAATACGAGCGGCCCGGTGCGTGGCTCAATTCGGGCGGAGCGGGAACGATGGGGTTCGCGGTTCCCGCGGCCATGGGCGCAAAAGTTGCTCAACCGGATCGAATCGTGTGGGCGATCGACGGAGACGGTTGTTTTCAGATGACCAATCAAGAACTCGCGACCTGCATCATCAACGACATCCCGATCAAGGTCGCGATCATCAACAACTCGTCGCTCGGCATGGTGCGCCAGTGGCAGACCCTCTTCTACGACGGTCGTCACTCCTTCACTGACCTCCAGCCGACGGAGGGCCCCGAGTTCATCCCCGATTTCGTGAAACTCGCCGAGGCTTACGGGTGTCTCGGCATCCGAGTTCGCGAGGAAGACGAAGTCGAACCCGCCATCAAACTCGCGCTGGAGACCAACGACCGGACCGTCGTCATCGACTTCATCGTGTCCCGCGAGGCGATGGTGTGGCCGATGGTTCCGCAGGGCGTGGGAAACTCGAACGTTCAGTACGCCCGCGACCGTGCCCCGAGCTGGGACGAGGAGTAAGCCATGACTCACCACGTTCTGTCTCTGCTCGTCGAAGACAAGCCGGGGCTCTTGACGCGCGTCGCGGGACTTTTCGCGCGTCGCGGCTACAACATCCATTCACTCGCGGTGGGAACCACCGAGGTCGAGGGGCTTTCGCGCATCACTCTCGTCATCGATGTCGCCGACTCGCCGCTCGAACAGGTCACCAAACAACTCAACAAACTCATCAACGTTCTGAAAATTGTCGAGTTGGAGCCCGGACAGTCCGTTCAGCGCGAGCACATGCTCGTCAAAGTCCGCATCGACCAGAGCACGCGCAGTCAGATTTTGGAGGCGGTGAATCTGTTCCGGGCACGCGTTGTCGACGTCGCACCGGATTCGCTCGTGATCGAAGTCACCGGCGACACTCAAAAGATTTCCGCACTTCTCAAGGTGCTCGAGCCGTTCGGGATCAAAGAAATCGCCCAGAGCGGATTGCTGGCGATGGGTCGCGGATCGAAGTCCATCTCGGAACGTATTTTCAAAAACTCGTAATCGTTCGGTGCGGTTGCGCGCCGAAACACACAACAAGGAGAACACACATGACTGAAGTCGTCTATGAAAAGGACGCAGATCTTTCGATCGTCAAAGGAAAAAAGGTCGCCGTCATCGGCTACGGGTCGCAGGGTCACGCGCACGCGCAGAACCTTCGCGACTCCGGCGTCGAGGTCGTGGTCGGGCTGAAGCCTGATTCGAAGTCGATCGAGAAGGCGCTGGAGGCCGGATTCACGGTCCTTCCGACCGCCGAGGCGGCGAAGTGGGCGGACATCATTGTGATTCTCGCTCCCGACCAGTTCCAGCGCCACCTCTACAAGGACGACGTCCTGCCGAACCTCGGCACCGGCAAGACGCTGCTGTTCAGCCACGGTTTCAACATCCGCTTCGGGTACATCGAAGCCCCCGAGGGCGTCGACGTCATTCTCGTCGCACCGAAGGGTCCCGGCCACACCGTGCGCCGTGAATATGTGGCGGGTCGCGGAGTTCCCATCATCGCCGCCGTCGAGGTCGACGCGTCGGGCCACGCCTGGGACACCGCCTGGTCGTACGCCGCCGCCATCGGCGGACTGCGCGCTGGTGGAATCAAGACCACGTTCACCGAAGAAACCGAAACTGACCTCTTCGGCGAGCAAGCGGTTCTCTGTGGCGGAACGTCACAGTTGGTTCAGTACGGTTTTGAAGTCCTCACCGAAGCCGGCTACCAGCCCGAGATCGCTTACTTCGAGGTTCTGCACGAGCTCAAACTCATTGTCGACCTGATGTGGGAGGGCGGCATCGCCAAGCAGCGCTGGTCGGTTTCCGACACCGCCGAGTACGGCGACTACGTATCCGGACCCCGCGTGATCGACCCGTCCGTCAAAGAAAACATGAAGGCCGTCCTCGCGGACATCCAGTCGGGAGCGTTTGCGACCCGGTTCATCAACGACCAGGACAACGGCGCACCCGAATTCACGGCGCTCCGTGCCAAGGGTGAAAACCACCCGATCGAAGAGACCGGCCGGAAGCTCCGTGCGCTTTTCGCGTGGAAGCAGCAGGACGCCGATTACACCGATGGAAGCGCTGCACGCTAGCCATTACACGTCGCGCGAAACCCCGGGCTTCGGCTCGGGGTTTCGTCATTTACGCTGGGGGAGTGAGCGAAGAACTGCGCGACGAATCGCGCCGAAAAGTCGAAACCGTCACCTATGTCGTGTTCGGTGTGCTGTACGTTCTCGTCACGCTCCTGTGGTTGTGGGTGGCGCCGGCCAATCGGCCCGTCGACTCCGAGAGATTCGACCAGGCGATGCGTGCGTTCGGCGAATTCTTTGCTGTCGTCGCCGCGCCACTGTGGTTTTTCACGACGCTCAATCAATTCGAGTCGTTTCGTTCGCGCGTCGCGGTGTTGGCGCTGGGGCTGTGTCTGTTGATTCCTCTTCCGCTTTTTGTGGGGGTGTCCCCGCTGTGAGCCACTCCACCCCGCGCCGAGAATTGTCGGGTAACGCCGTCATTGTTGTCTTTTTTGCGTTCGTTTTTGCCTATCCGGTGTGGTCGGCAATCGGTAACCTGCTCGTCCTTCCGGACTTCTATGCCGTGCAACTGGGGGTGTCGTCCGACCGAGTTCCCTGGGCGTTGTTGTGGGCGGGCGTTATCGTCCCCGTTCTTGTCTTTGTCCTCGGTGTCGCGTTGGGGTGGCGACGAGGACCCGGTGCCGTTGCCCTCTTCCTCACGACAGGTTTTGCCCTCGTTTCGGCAATCAATTTGGATATCTTTGCGCTGTATTCCGAGTCGCGACTCCAACTCGTGGTGGACATTCTCACCAACGGCTGAAACGTCGTTCGCGCTAGACTGGGCGCACTGCCCCAACGTGTGTGGCGGACCCGTCCCGCGGTCGCACACCTGGACCGCCCGGCACCGACAAGGAAACAATTGTGGCCAAGCCCGTCGTTGTGATTGCCGAGGAACTCTCGCCCGCAACCGTTGACGCCCTGGGTCCGGATTTCGACATTCGACACGTCGATGGAACCGATCGGGCGGCGTTGTTGGCTGCCGTTCCCGGCGCAAAGGCTCTGTTGGTCCGTAGTGCGACTCTGGTGGATGCCGAGGTGTTGGCGGCAGGTTCCGAACTGGTCGTGGTGGCCCGCGCCGGAGTCGGCTTGGACAACGTCGATGTCAAGGGTGCGACCGCGGCGGGTGTCATGGTTGTCAACGCCCCGACGTCCAACGTGATTTCGGCGGCCGAACTGGCCATCGGCCACCTGTTGTCCCTCGCCCGGTTCATCCCCGACGCGAACGCCTCCATGAAATCAGGGGAATGGAAACGATCCGCGTTCACCGGCGTCGAGTTCTTTGACAAAACCGTCGGAATTGTTGGACTGGGCCGCATCGGAGCCCTCGTCGCGGAACGCCTCGCCGGGTTCGGGGTTGCCCTGATTGCCTTCGACCCGTTCGTTCCGCCGGCGCGAGCCCAGCAGTTGGGTGTCCAGATGGTGGAACTCGACGCGCTCATGGCTCGGTCGGATTTCATCACGATCCACATTCCGAAAACTCCCGAGACCACGGGGTTGATCGGTGCGGCGCAATTCGCCGTCGCAAAAACGTCGCTTCGCATCGTGAACGCAAGTCGCGGCGGAATCATTGACGAGAAGGCGTTGTTCGGTGCGTTGTCCTCGAAGCGGATTGCGGGGGCTGCACTCGACGTGTTCGTGACCGAGCCGCCCACGAACTCGCCGCTCCTCGGTCTCGACAACATTCAGTTGACCCCGCACCTGGGCGCGTCGACGCACGAGGCACAAGAAAAAGCGGGGGTGTCCGTCGCTCGGTCTGTCCGACTCGCCCTCGAGGGGGAACTGGTTCCCGATGCGGTCAATGTGGCGGGGGGTGTCATCGATCCGAGCGTCCGTCCCGGCCTTCCGCTGATGGAAAAACTCGGGCAAGTGTTCGCCGGACTCGCCACCCACGCGATTGCCGCAATCGACGTCGAGATTCGAGGCGAAATCGCTCAGTTCGATGTGTCCGCTCTCAAACTGGCCGCGCTCAAGGGAGTCTTCAGCGCGATTTCCTCGGAACAGGTCAGTTACGTGAACGCTCCGCTTCTCGCCGAGCAACGCGGTGTCGCCGTGCGGCTGGTCACCGAAACGTCGAGTGACGAGTACCGCAATCTTCTGACGATCCGCGGGACGTTGGTTGATGGTTCGCAAATTTCCGTCGCGGGGACCCTGACCGGACAGCGTCAGACCCAAAAGATTGTCAGCATCAACGACTTCGACGTCGAAGTCCCGATGGCGCAGCACTTCATTGTCATGGTCTACATCGATCGCCCGGGAATCGTGGCGGTGTACGGCCGTGAGTTCGGCGCCGCTAACGTGAATATCGCGGGAATGCAAATCGCCCGCCAGAAGCGCGGGGGAACGGCGTTGAGCATTCTGACGGTGGACTCGCGGGTGGACGACGCCGTGTTGGCCAGGGTCGCCGAAGAAATCGACGCCTCGGTGATGAAGGCGATCGACGTAGTGGAACTGTAAGGAGAAACGATGGTTCGAACACTCGACATTGCGGTGATTCCGGGGGATGGAATCGGACCCGAGGTGACCACCGAAGCGCTCAAAGTCCTGCGAGCCGCCGTGGGAAAAGACGCCGACGTGCGTGCGACCGAATACTCGCTCGGAGCGGACCACTACCTCGCCACGGGCGAAATCCTGACGGACGCGACCCTCGAGGCGCTCGGGCAACACGACGCGATTCTGTTTGGTGCAATCGGTGGGGACCCGCGTGACGAGCGCCTCGCCGGCGGAATTATCGAACGCGGGTTGCTCCTCAAACTCCGTTTCGCGTTCGACCATTACGTGAACTTCCGACCGACGACTCTGTTCCCCGGGGTGACGAGTCCGCTGGTGAACCCGGGCGACATCGACTTTGTTATTGTTCGCGAAGGAACCGAAGGCCCCTATGTGGGAAACGGCGGTGTACTTCGAGTCGGCACTCCTCACGAAATCGCGACGGAGTCGTCGGTCAACACCGCTCACGGAGTCGACCGCGTCGTTCGATTCGCCTTTGCCACGGCGTCCCAGCGCGACAATCGACTGACCCTCGTCCACAAAACCAACGTGCTGACGTTCGCCGGAGCACTGTGGCAACGAACGGTCAACGCAGTGGCCACCGAGTTCCCGCAGGTCGCGGTCGATTATCTGCACATCGACGCCGCCACCATTTTCCTCGTGACGGACCCGGCGCGATTCGACGTGATTGTCACGGACAATCTGTTCGGAGACATCCTCACCGACCTCGCCGGCGCAATCGGAGGGGGCATCGGTCTCGCCGCGAGCGGAAACCTGAACCCCGAAAAGGCATTTCCGTCCATGTTCGAGCCGGTCCATGGCTCGGCACCGGACATCGCGGGTCAACAGAAGGCCGACCCCACGGCGGCGATCTTGTCCGCGGCGCTGTTGCTCGAGCACAACGGCTACCCCCGCCCAGCCGACGCGATAAACACGGCGGTTCGCGCCGACCTCGCCTCGCGCGGCACCGCGGTGCGCAGCACCTCCGCGACCGGTGATGCCATCGTTGCGCACCTCTCGGCATAGTGCCCTTCCCCACCGATTGGTAGGGTTGTGACCATGACCCAGCTCGATTTTCATCGTCATCTGAACCTTCAGGTGAAGGGCGCGGCCGAGCGCGACGCGATCCTGGCCAACCCCGGTTTCTGCGATTTCATGACCGACCACATGGTCGACATCTGCTGGAGCGAGAACGGCGGGTGGCACCGACCCCGCATTCAACCGTACGGTCCGATTGAACTCGACCCGTCCGCCGCGGTGTTGCACTACGGCCAGGAAATCTTCGAAGGGCTCAAGGCCTACCGGCACGCGGACGGCAGCATCTGGACGTTCCGTCCCGACGCCAATGCACGTCGATTCCAAGCCAGCGCTCGGCGAATGGCACTGCCGGAACTGCCCGTCGAGTACTTCCTCGAGAGCCTCAAGGCGCTCATCTCGGTCGATGGCGACTGGGTGCCGTCAGCCCCCGACACGAGCCTGTATCTTCGACCGTTCATGTTCGGAAAAGAGGCCTTCCTCGGTGTTCGGCCAGCGAAGAAAATCGCGTTCTATGTGATCGGGGGTCCCGCGGGACCGTACTTCAAGGGTGGGGTCGCGCCCGTCGACATTTGGCTGTCCGAGAACTACTCCCGTGCGGGGAAAGGCGGAACCGGCGCTGCCAAGACGGGCGGAAACTATGCGGCATCCCTCGTTGCCCAGAACGAGGCCTACGCGAACGGGTGCCAGCAGGTGCTCTTCCTCGATTCGACGACGAATTCCTACATCGAAGAACTCGGCGGCATGAACGTGGTTCTGGTCTACAAGGACGGGTCACTCGTCACGCCGCTGTCGGATTCGATTCTGCCCGGAATCACCCGCGACTCCGTCTTGGCGCTCGCCGAAGAACGTGGACACACGGTGACCCGTCGACCCGTCACCATCCAGGAATGGCGCGACGGTGTCGCGAACGGCGACATTGTCGAAGCGTTCGCGTGTGGCACTGCCGCCATGATTACCCCGATCGGGCAAATCAAGGCGAACGACTTCACGATCGGATCCGCCGACGCTGTCCCCGGCGAGCTGACCTTGTCGCTTCGCGCGGAACTCACCGACATCCAGTACGGGCGACGCGAGGACACCCACGGCTGGATGTACCGCCTCGATGCCTAGGGTTGTCGGCCGGGTAGTTCAGTCGTTCCTCGGGGGTGCCCTTATCGCTGCGGTGGTGACCGTGGTTCACGCCGAGTCGTTCCCGTGGGTGCTTGGCGTGGGGCTTGCCGTGGTCGCCAGTTTCTTGGTCGCACTGCGGCTGCTCGAGGCCGATCGACTCGTCACCATCGCGGGCGCAGCCGGTGTGCTCGTGACCGTTCTGGTTCTGGCGCAGCGTTCCGCCGGAGGAAGCGTGCTCATTGCGGCGAATGACGCCGGCAACGTCTGGGTCATCGGTGCGTCTCTCTTGGCCGGACTCACCAGTGCCTGGCCGAACATTTCCCGACCGGCCGCTCGGTAGAATTGGTGGAGTGAGGGGAGTAATCGTATGACGTATGTAATCGCACTTCCGTGTGTCGATCTGAAGGATCGGGCGTGTATCGACGAATGCCCCGTCGACTGTATCTACGAGGGTGACCGCATGCTGTACATCCACCCCGACGAGTGCGTCGACTGCGGCGCCTGCGAACCCGTGTGTCCGGTCGAAGCGATTTATTACGAGGACGACCTGCCGGAAAAGTGGAGCGATTATTACCGCGCCAACGTCGACTTTTTCAAGGAAATCGGCAGCCCGGGCGGGGCGTCGAAGAGTGGACCCATCCCCGGCGACCACGAACTCATCGTCGCACTTCCGCCACAGGGCTGATGCTGGCGCTTCCCGAGTTCCCGTGGAATGCGCTCGCGCCTGCGCGTGCGCGTGCCTCTGAACACGCTGACGGACTAGTGGATTTGTCGGTTGGGTCCCCTGTCGATGAAACCCCTGGCTTCATTCGGGATGCGTTGGCACGCGCGGCAGAGGCTCACGGATATCCGACCACGCAGGGCACCCCCGAACTTCGCCGCGCAATTGTCGACTGGTTTGAGCGGGTTCGTGGCGTGCCGGGACTCACGCCGGACTCGACGATTCCCACGGTCGGGTCCAAGGAATTCGTCGGCCTACTCCCGCTGTTGTTGGGGCTTGGTGACGGTGATGTGGTCGTCCACCCGATGGTCGCCTACCCCACCTACGACATCGGAGCGCGCGCCGTGGGTGCGACGCCGTTGCCGTCCGACGACCCCGCCGAGTGGCCAGCGAACACGAAACTGGTGTGGCTGAATTCACCGTCCAACCCAACCGGTCGGATCGACGGGGTCGAGTATCTTGCGGCGGCGGTCGCCCGAGCACGAGAACTCGGTGCGGTGGTCATCAACGACGAGTGTTATGCGCGGTTGACCCGGGAAGGCCCGCCCACTCCGTCCATTCTCGATCCGCGGGTCACGGGCGGTTCCCTTTCGGGCGTGCTCGCCGCGTACTCGCTGTCCAAGCAATCCAATCTCGCGGGGTACCGTGCGGCGTTTGTCGCGGGGGACGAATCGCTCATCGCGGCGATTCTCGAGACAAGGCGCCACCTCGGGCTCATCATGCCGTTGCCTGTCCAAATCGCCATGATTGCGGCTCTCGGCGATGATTCGCATGTCGACGCCCAACGTGAGGTGTATCGCCGTCGCCGGGACGTGCTCGCGCCGGCACTTCTCGACGCGGGATTTCGGATTGATTTTTCCGACGCGGGGCTATACCTGTGGGCCACCCGCGATGAGCCGTCGTTCGACACGGTTGACTGGTTCGCCGAACGTGGGATTCTGGTGGCGCCGGGTTCGATGTACGGGACAGCGGGGAACCGTCACGTTCGCGTCGCGCTCACCGCACCCGATGAACGAGTCGCCGCGGCGGCGCACCGCGTGAGGTCGGAACAACCAGCGACGTAATCTAGGCTGGAGGCTGTCCGCAAGATGACGAGGAGCGTTCGTGACTGACGAGAAGCACCCCACCGCACGGCTCGAGTACCCGGGTGGTTCCGCGGAGTTCCCGCTGGTTGGTGCCGTCGATGGCGACGGGGCGATCGATATCGGAACGCTCAACAAACAAACCGGACTCAACGCGTTTGACCGCGGCTTCGTCAACACGGCGGCAACGACCAGTGCGATCACCTTCATCGACGGGGACAAGGGGATTCTGCGCTATCGCGGATACGCGATCGAAGACCTCGCCGAAAATTCGACCTTCATCGAGGTCGCCTACCTTTTGATTTACGGGGAACTTCCCACCCCCGCGCAACTCACGTCCTTTGATGACCAGATTCGTCACCACACGCTGTTGCACGAAGACCTCAAACGGTTTTTCGACGCACTACCGCACAACGCGCATCCGATGAGCGTTTTGTCGAGTGCGGTTGGCGCACTCGGTACGTACTACGGCGATTCGCTCAACGTGCACGATGACGAACAAATCGAGCTGTCGACGATTCGATTGCTTGCGAAACTGCCGGTCATCGCGGCATACGCCCACAAAAAGTCCATCGGGCAGGCGTTCCTGTACCCCGACAACTCTCAGTCGTTCGTCGACAACTTCCTTCGACTCAACTTCGGGCTGATGGCCGAGCCGTACGAGGTGAACCCGTTGTTGGCGAAGGCGCTGGACCGTCTTCTCATTCTTCACGCCGACCACGAACAAAACGCGTCGACGTCGACCGTGCGACTGGTCGGATCAACGGACGCGGCGATTTTCTCGTCGGTTTCGGCGGGAATCAGCGCCCTCAGTGGACCCCTGCACGGCGGAGCAAACGAAGCGGTGCTGTCGATGCTCGGCAAGATTCGCGATTCCGGTGAAGGCGTCGCCAAGTTCGTCGAGCGCGTCAAGAACAAGGACGAGCACATCAAGCTCATGGGGTTCGGACACCGGGTGTACAAGAATTACGACCCCCGCGCGCGACTCGTGAAAGAGAGCGCGGACGAGATTCTCGACCAACTCGGGGTGACGGACCCGCTGCTCGATATCGCGAAAGAGTTGGAACAAATTGCGCTGGCCGACCCGTATTTCCAGGAACGCCAGTTGTACCCCAACGTCGATTTCTACACCGGCGTCATTTACAAGGCGATGGGTTTCCCCACCCGAATGTTCACGGTGCTCTTCGCCATCGGTCGTTTGCCAGGGTGGATCGCCCACTGGCGCGAAGGTCGCGACGATGCGGCGACGCGAATCGGTCGACCCCAACAGGTGTACATCGGACCCCCGGCCCGAAAGTTCCCCGCGCGCTAGGTGTGCAGAGCGGGGTTCAGGGACACACCGTGTCCGTCTCGCGACATCGCTTCCACGACCCCGCTGGTCGAGTCGCGACGGAACAACAGGTTGCTGTGTCCCGACAGCGCACGCGCTTTCACGATGTGACCGTCCGTGTCGCCTCCGCGCAGTGTGATTTTTGTCCCCGCCGTGAGATAAAGCCCTGCTTCGACGATGCAGTCGTCTCCGAGAGAAATGCCCAGACCCGAATTCGCCCCGAGCAGGGACCGCTGCCCGATTGACACGCGGTGGGTCCCGCCTCCCGAGAGGGTTCCCATGATGGAGGCACCCCCGCCGATATCACTGCCGTTTCCGACAATCACGCCCTGCGAGACTCGACCTTCGACCATGGACTCGCCGAGGGTTCCCGCATTGAAATTCACGAATCCTTCGTGCATCACGGTTGTCCCCGCGGACAGATAAGCGCCGAGGCGAACGCGCGACGCGTCCGCAATGCGGACGCGGGTCGGAATGACGTAATCGAGGAGGCGCGGGAACTTGTCAAGCGACAGAATGCTGATTCCGGCGCGCTGAAGGTCGACTCGGCGGCGCGTAAATTCGTCGGGGGCCATCGGTCCGGCGGTCGTGAACGCCACGACGGGCAGTTGACCGTAGATGCCGTCCAGATTCAGCCCATTGGGAAGCACGTGAAGGTGGGACAAGAGGTGCAGCCGCAGATAGGCGTCGCTCGTGGACGCGGGAGGAGCGGCCAACTCGATGGCGATCGTCACGGGGACAAGGTCGACGGCTCGTCGGTCGTCGCGGCCCGCCGCGGTTTCCAGTTCCGCGGGGACCAGTCCGACCGCATCGGTGGGTGCTTCACCCAGCTGAGTCGACGGAAACCACGTGTCGAGGACGAGCCCGTCGGCACTGACCGTCGCCAGTCCGTGGCCCCACGCGCGTGTCTCGTCCATCACCCCTCCACCGTAGTCCTTGTACGCTAGCGGTGTGGCTTACCTGGACAGTTCTCTCGACGCGGTGCAGTTGACCCGCGCGCTCTGTGACATCGAGTCGGTATCAGGAGACGAGCAGTCCATCGCGGACGCAATCGAAGAATTTCTTCGGGACTGCCTCCATTTAGATGTGCTGCGTGACGGGAATGCTCTGGTGGCCCGCACGAACCTCGGTCGGTCGCAGCGGGTGATCATCGCGGGACACATCGATACTGTTCCCGTCCACGACAATCTGCCCACGCGCGTCGTCGACGACAACATCTGGGGTCGCGGAACAGTCGATATGAAGGCCGGAGTCGCGGTTCTCCTGCGCCTCGCCAAAGATCTCGTCGACCCCGTGCACGACGTCACCTGGATTTTTTACGATTTAGAAGAGGTCGACTCCGCGCTCAACGGTTTAGGGCGCCTTGCTCGAAATCACCCGAAACTGTTGGCGGGGGACTTCGCGATTTTGGGTGAACCCTCGAACGCCATCATCGAAGGCGGTTGCAACGGCACGATGCGGGCGACGATTTCGACGGCGGGGGTGCGCGCTCACTCCGCCCGCGCCTGGATGGGGTCCAACGCCATTCACTCCGCGCACGTGATCCTCGACCGCCTCGCCGCCTTCCAACCAGAAACCGTCACGGTGGACGGTCTGGACTACCGTGAAGGGCTCAACGCGGTGGCGATTCGCGGTGGCGTCGCGGGGAACGTCATCCCGGACGAGTGCGTGGTCGACGTGAATTACCGTTTCGCCCCGTCTAAATCCGAAGCCGACGCCGCGGCGTTCATCACCGCCCTGTTCCCCGAGTGTGACGTGGTCGTGACGGACTCAGCGGCGGGCGCGCGTCCCGGCGCTGAATCCCCTCTCGCTCTCAGTTTTTTCGCCGCGGTGGGCGGACGCATCGCTCCGAAACTCGGATGGACGGATGTCGCCCGATTTACCGCGCTGGGAATTCCCGCGGTGAATTTCGGACCGGGTGATCCGGCACTCGCACACGCGGACGACGAACGCGTGTCCGTTTCGGACATCGTGACGTGTGAAACGGGACTGCGCGCGTGGCTCGGCGGTCACTAAACCGCCGCGTTTCGCTGGGAAGCATTCCTCGGTGGGTCGCTCTCGCCGCGATTGTTGTCCTCTCTCGGATTGTGTCCACGGCGACACTGCTGTGGTTCGCTAACGCTCAACCCGAAAATCCGTGGACCGCGGCACAGCCGGACCTGTTCGATTTTTCGCGGATCTGGGATTCCCACTGGTATCGAATCATCGCGGAGACGGGCTATCCGACCGAGTTGCCGCTCGATGGGGAGGGGCGGGTCGGCGAAAACGCCTGGGCGTTCATGCCGATCTACCCATTTCTCGTCCGTGGATTGATGGCGCTCACGGGAGCGCCATTCGCCCTCGTCTCGGTCGCCGTCTCGGTCGTCGCATTCGCGGGCTTCCTCGTCGTCACCGACCGACTGCTGAGGAGATTCCTCGGAGACCCTGCTGCTCTGTCCGCCGTCGCGGTCATCGCTTTCGCCCCGATTGCCCCGGTCTTTCAGGTTGGCTATGCCGAGTCGCTCGGGATGTTGTTCCTCGTGTGTGCCCTCGTGGGGTTAGTCGAACGCCGCTGGTGGATGGTCGCACTGTTCGTCCCGCTCGCGTCACTCACCCGGCCTCTCGGGGTTCCGCTGGCCCTCACGCTCGTTGTGGTGACCCTGGCGAGTTGGCGAAAGGGTCAGGACCGGGTTCCGCTGATTCTGCTGACCGTGGTTGCGGGCGCATCCGCGGTTGCGTGGCCGGCCATCGCCGGCGTGGTGACGGGCCGCCCCAGCGCCTACCTTGACACCGAGCTTGCCTGGCGCCGCCCCTACATCGGGGACGGGTCGCACGTCTGGGGAACGGGGTGGTGGGAGTCCGCGAAGTGGTGGTTCCCCGAAACGGCACCGTGGGTGATCGCCGCCATCGCACTGACGGTCGTCGTCATCGCCGTGCTGCCCGCGACTCGCCGAATCGGATTGGTACCGCTCGCGTGGTCTGCGTCGTATCTGCTGTATCTCGTGGTCGTGTTGTTCCCACAATCCAGCCTGTTTCGCCTGTTGGCCCCCCTGTTCCCTCTCGCCGGGGTGGTTGCGCGAAGCAGACGGGCGACGGCGGTGTCCCTCGCACTGGGAATCGTCGGACAATACTTCTGGGTGCAGTGGTTTTGGGCGGTCGATGACTCCGATTGGACTCCACCGTGATGTGGGTGCTCAATTGGGGACTAAAATAGAAGTTACGTCTTATCGAAGGAGTACCGCCATGGCCGCCATGAAGCCACGCACGGGGGATGGCCCCATGGAAGCGATTCGCGAAAAGCGCGATCTCATCATCGTCAAGGTTCCGGCGGAGGGCGGCGGACGCTTGGTCTTCTCCTTGAAGGACGACGAAGCGGTCGCCTTGCGTGAGGCACTCAACGGAGTCACCAACTAAGTTCGCTCGGTCTAGAGCTTGACGAGGGTCAAAACTCCGTCACCGACAGGAATCATGCTCGCGCGGATTTTCTCGTCCACGGCATAATCGCCCAACACCGTTCGCATTTCGACGGTCGCTGCGTCGCGCTTGGTTGGTTGTGCGACGTCGCCTCCGACGAGCGCGTGTGTGACCGCGACAATGCCTCCCGCGCGCGCGAGGTGGAGGGCGTGTCGCGTCAATTCCAGGGTGCCTTTACCCGTGGAATTGACGACGATGAGGTCGTACGATGCTTCGTTCATTCGGGGCAAAATCTCGAGCGGCTCACCGCTGATGAGGCGGATGCGGTTGCCCGAAATGCCGGCGCTGGAGATCAGGTCTTTGGCGCTTTGTTGGTGATCGACGTCTTTTTCGATGGACGTGAGGTGTGATTCCGCGTTGCCGGCGAGTAGCCACTGACTGGCGACGCCCAAACCTGTGCCGATCTCGACGATTGATTGTGCGTTGGAATAGGCCACGAGAGATGCCAGAAACGAGCCCACGGCGGGGGTGATGGGTTCGACGCCGTGTTCCAACGATGCGTTTCGAGCCGCGCGAATCGGGGCTGGCTCGGTCACATAGTTTTCGGTCCACGAGAGCGCGAGACCTGCGTCCAACATCGTGGCCCCTTTCCCTCGGGTGTATAAACTCTATGGGTTTTCCGCGATATTCTGGGCATATGTCGTTCGGGCTCACCATCGAGAAACTCTTCCTCATCGGGTTGATTGCGATACTCGTCGTCGGCCCCGATCGCCTCCCCGGATACGCAGCGCAATTCGCACGGCTGATCACGCGACTCCGGGACATGGCTCGCGGCGCGGAAACACGCCTCAAAGAAGAGTTTGGTGATGACATCGGACTCGACGAGCTGAAAAAATTGGACCCGAGGCAGTACGACCCGAGGCGCATCATTCGTGATGCATTGACGGATACACCGGCCACCTCAACGCCGATGCGGCCCGCGTCCGTCCGACCGAAGACGACGAAATCCGCGACACCCTTCGACGGTGAATCGACCTAAGACGTCGGCTGGGGCGATTCGGCGAGGGCCTGTTTAGCCGCCGCGACCGTTCCGGCGGGCACGAGGACCTCGTATCGGGAGGCGAGCACCTGCTGGACGCTGGAAAAATCGTGTCGACGGCGTCGGATGGAATACGTGGCGAGGGAAATCAACATTCCCATTCCCGCACCGATCGCGACGACAGCGGGTAAGACAAGTGTGGTCGACGACGTTTCGCTGAACAGGCTCAGCATCAGGCTGAAAAACAGGCCGAACCACGCTCCGTTCAACACACCGCGCAGTGCCACTCGGGCATAGGTGAGGCGGCCGGTCACGCGCTCCACCGTCACGAGTTCACGCCCGACAATCGCGATATCCGTGACCGCGTAGTCGGCGCGAGCAAGCCGGTTGACAACGCTTTGGGCGTCGGCGTAGGTGTCGGCGGACACGAGTACATCGCCTCGCGGAATGTCGGGCTGGGCTTTCCGGCGAGAAAAGAGGTTAGGAGTCGTCACGTGCCTATTCTCTCACCCCGCGGGTACGCTGGGAACGTGAGTTCGACGCGCGTCTATGTTGCCCGACTCGCCGGATGTGCGGTCTTCGACCCGCTCGGCGATCGGGTCGGTCGCGTGCGCGATGTCGTGGTGTCCTATCGCGTGTCGGGTGCGCCGGTGGTGGTGGGGTTGACCGTGGAAATTCCCGGTCGGCGCCGCGTATTTCTCTCCATCAACCGTGTCGTGAGCATTCGCCCCGGACAAATCTTGACAACGGGAATCATCAACATTCGGCGCTTCGAGCAGCGCGCGGGTGAAGTTCGGGTTTATGCCGAACTCATCGGGCGTTCCATGGACTTTCATGATGGTTCCGGTACGGCCATCATCGACGATGTGGCCATCGAAAGCGACGCGAACGGACAGTGGGACATTTCGCAGTTGTACTTGCGTCGCGCGAAATCCTCCGCACTGTTCGGCAAAGCACAAACCGTGTTCGCGGGATGGGGCGACGTGACTCCCTCCGGCGCGACGGGGGAGTCACAGAGTGCCGAGCATCTCATCGCCGCCTACTCCGAACTCCACCCGGTGGATCTTGCCGCGTCGATCCTGGACCTACCCGACGAACGTCGCATTGAGGTGGCCGGAGGACTGTCCGACGAGCGCCTCGCTGATGCCCTCGAGGAGATGCCGGAAACGGAACAGATTGAACTTCTGTCGGGGATGAACGACGAACGTGTCGCGGATGTTTTGGACAACATGGAGCCGGATGACGCCGCCGACCTGTTGGCGCAGTTGCCGTCGGACCGTTCGGAACATATTCTTGACCTGATGGACCCCGACGAAGCGGAGGACGTTCGCTTCCTGCTCTCGTATGCTCCGGACACTGCCGGCGGGCTCATGTCGACGGAACCCATCATCGTGTCCGCGGAAACGACGGTTGCCGAAGGACTCGCCATCATTCGGCGAAGTGAGATCACCCCGGCGATGGCCGCCTCGGTGTGCGTCACGCTTCCCCCGTTCGAATCGCCGACCGGCCGGTTTCTCGGCATTGTTCACTTTCAGAGGATGCTGCGGCACCCTCCCCAGACACAACTCGGGACTATTCTGGACACAGGCGCCGATCCGTTGCTCGACAGTGCTCCGCTCGGTGAGGTGGCGCGAACATTCGCGAGTTACAACCTCGTGTCGCTCCCGGTGGTGGACGAACAACAGCGTCTGCTCGGGGTCGTCACGGTGGACGATGTTCTCGACCATATGTTGCCGGACGACTGGCGAAACCCCTATTACGAAAACGAGCGGACGAACGGAGCGTGAGTCATGGACAAGCCAACACCCCCAGTGACGACTCCGCGCAGGCAGCGCCGATCCGTCACCGTAGACAAGCAACTCAACACCCCCAAGGGTTTGCGGGCTGGGCTGTCACGTCGGTCGAGCGACCGATTCGGTAAATTCACCGAATCCGTTGCCCGGGCGATGGGCACTCCGTGGTTCCTGATCGGATTGTCGATTTTTGTCGTGCTGTGGATGACCTACAACGCTTTCGCGCCGGAGGGGATTCGTTTTGACTCGGCGGATATCGGGTTCACCGCTCTGACCCTCATTCTCTCGCTGCAGGCGTCCTACGCGGCGCCTCTGATTCTGCTCGCGCAGAATCGCCAGGACGACCGCGACCGAGTGGGTATGGAACAGGACCGGCAACGGGCCGAGCGCAATCTCGCGGACACCGAATACCTGGCGCGCGAGGTCGTGGCACTGCGCCTGGCAATCAAGGATGTGGCGACCAAAGATTTTATTCGTTCGGAACTTCGGGCTCTCCTCGACGAACTCGATAACAGCCCGGCCCGCAATGACAAGCCCTGACCTCGTTCGCGAGGCCGTGGGCGCGGTGGTCGATCCGGAACTGCGGCGAACTCTCGCTGACCTCGGGATGGTCGACACGGTCGAACTGAACGGGTCAACCGCTCAGCTGCGGGTGCTCTTGACAATCGAGGGTTGCCCGAAGAAATCGGATATCGATTCCGCGGTGCGGGACGCAGCGCTTTCCGTTCCCGGTGTTGACGCTGTTGACGTCACCCTCGGAGTGATGAGTGACGACGCGAGGCGCGCGCTGTCCGCACGGTTACACGGCGGTCGAACGGTCGAGGACCGGTTCGGACCGAATTCCCTCACGCGTGTTATCGCGGTGTCGAGTGGCAAGGGCGGTGTCGGAAAATCGACGGTCGCGGCGAACCTCGCCGTGGCGCTCGCCGCCCGGGGGCTCTCGGTGGGCTTGCTCGATGCCGATGTGCACGGGTTTTCGATACCGGGACTTCTCGGAATCGCCGACGAAAAACCGACCAAGGTCGACGACATGATTTTGCCGCCGAGAGCGTTCGACGTTGGCGTGATTTCGATCGGAATGTTCGTCGATCCTCACACCCCCGTGTCGTGGCGCGGCCCGATGATGCATCGCACGGTGAACCAGTTTTTGTCCGATGTGCATTTCGGGGACATCGACGTGCTCGTCTGCGATCTGCCGCCCGGAACGGGCGACGTCGCGATTTCGCTCGGACAACTTGTTCCCACCGCGGATGTGTTGGTTGTGACCACCCCACAGGGCAGCGCGAGCGACATCGCCGAGCGATCCGGTCTGGTCGCGCGCCAGCTGGGGCAGCGTGTCATCGGAGTCGTCGAAAACATGAGCGACTGGACGGACGAGGCGGGAGTTGCTCACACCATGTTCGGGCAGGGCGGCGGTGCCGATGTGGCGTCGCGACTCGGAGTTCCATTGTTCGGAAGCATTCCCCTCACCCCGTCGGTCATCGCATCGGGGGACAGCGGTGTCCCGTTTACGCGCGGAGACGCCACGGACCTCGCGGTTCGAGCGTTTGCGGACATCGTCGATCGGGTGGTCGAGTCGGCGACTCCGCGGGGCCGGACGTCAATCCCCTTGTCCGTCTAAACCCGTCGGGACTAACATGGCGACATGATCCGATTCGCTCGTTTCCTTCTGGCCGCCTCCCTCGCGGTTGCACTCGCGGGGTGCGCGCCGACACCGGCACCCGACCTGCCCGCGCCGGAGGTGCCCGCACCAGTCGAACCCGCCGAGTCCCCGACCGTCGAGCCGGAGCCCCTCGCATCGGTCATTCCGTCGTCCTGTGATTTGCCCGAGATGGTCGAACTCATCGACGGGCTCGGTTTCACCGGCGCAGAAGACGTCACACCGCCGTGGGACCCCGCCGACGGCACCGATTTGAAACTAGCGCTCGACAACGGCGGAATCGCGTGTGCGTGGGGTCCACCGGAAGCCGACGCCGGCGTGATTGTCTATTGGGTTCCGGTCACGGATGAATTGTGGGCGGAGGCGAGCGAGATATGGGAATCGAGTGACATGGAGCCGGTGGACGTTCCCGATGTGGCGGAAGACGCGGCCTACTTCACCTACCTGCCCGCGAGTGAGGACAACCTTTATCCGCGCTGGGAACTGAACCTGCGTTTCACCGACCTCTGGATTCAGGTCGCGACGAGTTCGTGGGAAAACCCCTCGGACGGGAACGTGGTCGTTGACGCGGCACTCGAAATCGCCGCGCCCTAACGTCGACCCTGCACCCAGGCTTCGACGGCGTCGGCGGTGCGGGGGATTCCGCTGGACAGGTTTTCTGCTCCCGCCTCGGTGACGACAATGTTGTCCTCAATCCGCACGCCGATTCCGCGAAAGCGTTCTGGAACGGTTAAGTCGTCCGCCTGGAAGTAGAGCCCCGGCTCGATCGTGAACACCATTCCTTCGCGGACGATGCCGTCCTTGTAGAACTCTTTGCGCGCTTGCGGGCAGTCGTGGACGTCCAATCCCAGGTGGTGCGACGTGCCGTGCACCATGTAGCGCCGGTGGTGTTGTCCTTTGTCGGCGAGCGATTCGTCGAGGGAAACGGGCAAGAAGCCCCATTCGGAAACGTGCCGGGCGATGACGGCCATGGCCGCGGCGTGTACCTCGCGGAAGATGATCCCGGGTTTGACCACGGCGAAAGCGGCATCGGCGGCCTCGAGGACGGCGTCGTACACCAGGCGCTGGGTGTCACTGTAGCGGCCGTTGACGGGGAAGGTTCGCGTGATGTCGGCGGTGTACAGGCTTTCCACCTCGACCCCGGCGTCCATCAGGACGAGGTCGCCGTCGCGGACAGGACCGTCGTTGCGAATCCAGTGAAGTGTGCACGCGTGGTGTCCTGCGGCGGCGATTGTTTCGTACCCCACCTGATTGCCCTCAGCGCGCGCACGCCGGTTGAACGTACCTTCGATGAGGCGCTCGCCACGCCGGTGCGCAACCACATCGGGAAGCGACGCGAGCACGTCGTCAAACCCCATCGCCGTCGCCGCGACGGCGTGGCGGATTTCGGCGATCTCGAATTCGTCTTTGACGAGCCGCTGTTCGCTCTGGAACTGGGCGAGTTCGTCATCGCGGTGCTCGCCCACGCCACGTGCCACATCGATGCGTTCGGTCAGAGACGCATCGGCTTCGCGAATGATCACCCACGTGTCGTCGGCACTGTCAATGATCGCGTCGAGGTCGGCGAGCGAACGCGTTGCGACAACCAGTTCGGCGGATACCGCCGCGGGTGTGGGCCGGGGGCCAATCCAGAACTCGCCGATGTCGGCGTCCGAATAGAATTCTTCGGTTCCGCGGCCGGCGGGGAAACGGTAGTAGACCGTCGCGTCGTGATTCTGCCCGCTGGGGGTGAGCACGAGCACCGAATCCGGGACGGTGTCGGAACCCCAACCCGAAAAATAGGTGAATGCGGAATGGGCGCGATAGGGGAAATACGTGTCGTACGAGCGGACGAGCATTGGTCCGGCCGGGAACACGAGCGTGTGACCCGTGAAGGCGGCGGACAATTCGGCCCGACGCTTCGCGCAAAACGGGACCTGCGCGCGGGCGGCGGCGACGGTCTGGGGTGCATCCGCCCAGTCCCCCGAGATGTACGCGTGAAACGCAGAGTTTTCGGGTGTCGTGGAACGATTCACGTTTCGCTCGGCGGAGTCTTTCGTCATCACGACAGTCTGCCACGCTGTGAAACTATGCTGGCACTATGACGTCTCCGCGAATCGACCTTCACCTGCATTCGACCTGTTCGGACGGTGTCGAATCCCCCACCCGCGTGATGGAGGTCGCGCACGCTCAGGGTGTGAACGTCGTGTCACTCACCGACCACGACACGACGTCGGGGTGGGACGAGGCCCGCGACGCCTGTGCGCGACTCGGAATGACCTGGGTTCCGGGAATCGAATTTTCGGCGTCGCTCGAGGGCGATTCCGTTCACCTGCTTGGTTATCTCGTCGATCCGACATTTCCCGACTTGGTCGAGGAAGCGGGCAAGACTCGGGATGACCGCGTGTGGCGATTCGAATCGATGGTCTCCAAAATCTCGGCGGACTTTCCCGCACTCACGCTCGAATTCGTTCTGACGTTTCACACCGAGGGTGGCACGCTGGGGCGGCCGACCATCGCGCGTGCGCTGCTCGACCTCGGTGTGGTCGGGTCGGTGAGTGAAGCGTTTGACGAGATTCTGGCGCCAGACAATGAAAAGTATTTTGTGGGCCACTACGCACCGACCATTGAGCGGGCCATCGAGGTGGTGTTGGCCGCAGGAGGAGTTCCGGTTTTTGCGCACCCCTGGACCGCCGAACGGGCGTCGCTGGCGCGGCCCGGATTGTCGGACCAGGAAATCGACGCCAAATTCGGTGCGCTCGTCGACCGCGGTCTCGCGGGACTCGAAGTTCACCACAGCGAAAACACTCCGTTCGGGCGGGAGCGGCTTGCGGCCATCGCGGCCCACTACAACCTCATCGTCACCGGTTCGAGCGATTACCACGGCGACGGGATGAAGCCCGTCCTGCCCGGTGAGCACACGACCGATCCCGACATGTTCGAGCGAATCGCCGCGCTGGGCACGGGTTCGGACATCGTCCGGGCCTAGCGGTCCTCGCGTTCTAGGACGACGTGCGGCGGCGGTCGCGCTGGCGCGCTGCTCCGGCAGGCTTGTCCGACATCGGTGAGTTCGTCGAGCCACCCGCGTTTCCGCCCTGGCGCGGAGGCCGGCTCGTGGTTTTCTGGACGGGCACAACGGATGTGGCTTTCAGCCGACCTTTGGTGCCCTCGGGAATGTCCAGTTCGGTGTAGAGGTGTGGCGAGGATGAATAGGTTTCGGCCGGTTCGAGCGGCAGATCGAGGGCGCGTCCGATGAGGGCCCACTTGTGCATGTCATCCCAATCAACAAAGGTCACGGCGATTCCGGTTCGACCCGCGCGGCCGGTTCGACCGACGCGGTGCAGGTACGCCTTGTCGTCTTCGGGAATCGTGTAGTTGATGACGTGGGTGACATCGTCGACGTCGATTCCCCGGGCCGCGACATCGGTCGCGATGAGAACGTCTTTTTTCCCGGCCTTGAAGGCGGCCATTCCGCGTTCGCGCGCCTCTTGGCTCATGTCTCCGTGAACCGCGACGGCGTTGAATCCTCGATCGATGAGTTCATCGGTCAGCTTGGATGCGCTTCGCTTGGTTCGTGTGAAAATGACGGTTTTGCCCCGACCGTTCGCCATGAGGATTCGCCCCACGACCTCGTCTTTGTCGAGGTTGTGAGCACGGTAGATCACGTGCTTGATGTTCGCCTGGGTCAAGCCCTCGTCGGGGTCGCTGGCGCGGATATGAATCGGCTTGGACATGAAACGACGCGCGAGAGCGACGATTGGTCCGGGCATGGTCGCTGAGAACAACATCGTGTGGCGCTGAGCCGGAGTCTGCGCAAACAGTTTTTCCACGTCCGGCAAGAACCCGAGGTCGAGCATTCGGTCGGCTTCGTCGAGGACCATAATCTCGACGTTGGCGAAGGACAGCAATTTCTGGCTCGCCAAGTCGAGCAGACGACCGGGGGTGCCCACAATAATTTGCGCGCCGGCTTTGATTTTGTCGACCTGTTCCTCGTACGCCTTACCGCCATAAATCGCGGCGACGGTGGTGGAACGGTTACTCGTGGCGATTTCCATGTCCTCGGTCACCTGAACGGCGAGCTCACGTGTCGGCACGACAATGAGTGCTTTGACTCCGGGAGCCGGGTCGAGACCCAATTTTTGGACCAGCGGAAGGCCGAACCCGAAAGTTTTTCCCGTCCCGGTCTTTGCCTGGCCGATGATGTCTTGGCCGGTCAGTGCGAGCGGAATCGTCTGCTCTTGGATGGGGAAAGGCTCGTTGATGCCACGAGCGGCGAGCGCATCGGCGATGTCATCGTCGATGCCAAGATCACGGAAAGTCACAAAATACCCAATCGGTTGTAAATACCTAGTCTACCCGTTGGCCCGGACTCTCTATGCTGGAGGCGTGGCGAGCATATTTCGGAGACGAGCGGCGGTCCCTGCGACCGAGAAGCCGGTTCGATCGGGTGCGCCGTCGGCCGGTGTTCGGGTGGAGTTCACCGACCTTGCACCGGAGCCCGTCGTGTTTCTCGGGCAGAGCGCCTATTTGTTCCTGCGCTACGCCGAATCCGCCGCGAGGCACGCGCACGACGCCGTTGACCTCGACGCCGAATCGACCCTCGCACTTGTCGCCGAGGAGTGCTTTGTTCGCTTTTCGCGGCTCGCCGCCATCCTCGAGCGATCGAAACACGACCGCGTCGAGGCAATGAGCCCGTTCATCGCACCGACGCGGGAGTTCGAACGGCGAACGCGCGGGCGAAACTGGGTCGAACGCGTCGCGTGCACCTGGGTCACGATGGCGTTTTTGCAGGACTTCTGGCGGCAACTGGCGGCGGGGCTGCCGAAGGCGATTCGGCGGGACGTCATCGCGGCTCTGGAATCCGACACAATGATTGACGCGTTACGCGCGGAGCTGGAACGACGAATCGCACTCGAGCCGTCGCTCCGACCCACGCTCGCGCTGTGGGCACGGCGACTCGTCGGGGACACCATGCTCATGGCGGAAAGCGCCCTGGTTCATGCCAATAATCCCGTGGCGTTGGCGGACGGGATCGAGCCCGTTTTCACCGACCTCATTGCCGCCCACTCGGTGCGAATGGACGCGCTCGGGCTCACCGCCTAAGAAACGAAGCCGACCGGACGCGCCTGCGCGGTACCGAACTCGATGAAGGCGATGCTGGCCGCGGGAATGATGTATTCCTGCCCCTTCGAGTCATTAAGGCGAACCAGGCCGTTTGACGACAGCGCGGAAGCGAAGCGTTGTTCGACGTCGGTGACGCTCACGTCGGTGTCGAACGCGAGTTCGCGGGGTGCGTGGTGAATTCCAATTCGAATGTCCATGTCTCAAGGCTAATAGGTGTCCGAGGTGAGTTGTACAGTCGTGGGTGATGACGAATTTCGAACTGGACGAATCACAGCGCGCCGCAGTGTCGGCGGCGGCAACGGGCAACCATTTCCGGATTGTCGGAGCTCCCGGTTCGGGCAAAACCACGGTCGTCACCGAAATCGTTTCGGCACTCATCGCGCGCGACGGCGAATCCGCTGTGCGAATTCTCACACCGTCGCGACAGAGCGCAACGCGACTTCGGGACAGCGTGGCGTTGGCCGCGGCGGTTGCCACCCGCGGTCCGCTCGCCCGCAGTATCTCGTCACTCGCCTTCGACCTCGTCAGCGCCGAACAGGGCCAGGGCTACGTCGCCCGCCTGATCTCGGGTGGCGACCAAGACTCGGACATCAAGGAAATTCTCGACGGCGAAATCGTCGATGGGGCCGATGGGTACTGGCCGGAAAACCTCACGTCGGATGTTCGTCGCCTCCGCGAGTTTCGCACTCAACTGCGCGACCTTTTGTCGCGAAGTCGCGACCTCGGACTGGTCGACGAATCGAGCGAAACCCCGTTCGCGGCGCTCGCCGATTTGGGTCGCACCGCGAACAACCCCGAGTGGGTGGCGGCGGCTCAATTTTTCACCGCCTATCGACGTCTCGTGATGCGTTCGCGCGCGGGACAGGTCGACCCCGCCGAACTTGTCGACCGCGCCACCGCGATCGTCTCGGGCACAGCACCGGACGCGCCACGAATGGCGCTTGTCGTCGATGACGCACAGGACTTCACCCCCGCCCAATGGCGTTTCGTGACCGCGTGGGCGACGCATCGCGGAACCGTGATCGCGGTGGGTGACCCCGACACCGCCACCACGGGTTTTCGCGGCGGTCGCGTGACGTTCGTCGAGGACACCAGCATTGCCTGGGCCCCGACCCACACACTGACAGCCATTCACCGCCAATCCGGCGCGATGCCCGCAATCCTCGGTCACGTCGCGTCGGCAATCGGCGGCGGCGTCCCCGCGGTTCGACGGACCTACCCCCCGCTCGGGTCACCGCTCGAATCTCGATCGAGCCCCGGCTTCGACCTCGCGAGTGCCACCGCGTCGTCCCCCGCTCACGAACGCGACATCATCGCGCGATACATTCGCGACGCGGTCGCCCGAGGCCTCGCCTACGACGACATTGCCGTCGTGGTTCGCAGCGGGTCAATGGCGGAGTCAATGGTGACACACCTCAACTCGCTCTCGATTCCGACGTTCTCCGAAACGACGGGTTCGCCACTGCGCGATCATCCGGCCGTGTGGTCGCTGCTCGTGCTCACCAGTGTCGGCATTGGCCGCGAGCCGCTCACCGCAGATGTCGCTCACGACCTTCTGATTGGCCCCTTCGGCCGACTCACGACTCTCGATTACCGGCGCTTTCGACGCAATCTGCGCAAAGCCGAAATCGCCGCGAACGGCAATCGCATGGCGGACGAACTAATGCTGGAGGTACTGACGAAACCCGGCGTGTTCGAAACGGAAGTCCAGTACGCGGCGCCCGGCGTTCGGTGGATCGTGGAAACACTTCGCGCCGTGCGTGCGGTGGACGATCGACAGATTGATGAACTCCTGTGGACGGTGTGGTCACGGAGCGACAGGGCCACCGCGTGGGCGACAATGTCGCTCACCGCCGGACCGGGCGCGGTGAAGGCGCACGAATCACTCGACGCCGTTCTGGCACTGTTTTCCGTGGCGGCCACCTCGCTCGAAAATGTGCCGACGGAATCCGCGGCCGTCTTCCTCGACCGGGTTTTGGGCCAGACCATCCCGAATGATTCGCTGTCACCACGAGCGACATCGGGTTCCGTGCTCGTCTGCACCCCGGCTGCGACCGTCGGTCGTGAATTTGAGGTCGTCGTGGCGGCCGGACTCAACGACGGGGTCTGGCCGAACACCCGCGCGCGCAGCGCGCTTCTCAAAGCCCACGACGTGGCGCTGGCCCATGCGGGAATAGATTCGGCGACGCTGGACACCCGTCGCGACATCATTTTCGATGAGGTACGGCTATTTCTCGTGACGCTCTCGCGGGCGAAGCAGAGGCTTCTCGTGACCGCAATTCAGTCGGAGGATGAAACCCCGAGCGGACTTTTTCGAATGATCGCGGGGGAAAAAACGCCCGACGAGGACCGAGCCCGAATCGTCCCCGCCGCCAACGCTCGGGGTCGGGTCTTCGTTCCCGAAAACATCGACGCCAGTATCGGCGAAATGGTGGGGCGACTTCGTCACCTCCTGGTTTCGGGCCGCGCACCCTCATCAGACCAGACCCGGGCCGCTGCCGCGCTCCGGGAACTCGCTCGACGAAATGTCCGCGGTGCCCAACCCGACACCTGGTTGGGGTACCCGCGGGCCACCCCCGTCCGATTGTTCTCGGACAGAATAATTCCGGTGTCGCCGTCGAACCTCGAGCGGTTCCAGAAATCTCCGCTCGATTGGTTCGTGTCGAGTGTTGCGGGCGGTTCATCCGGCATCAACGCGACGATTGGCACCCTCGTGCACCGCGCAATCGAAGTCGCGCCCGACGGGACGCGCGACGAGTTGTGGGCTGCGGTGGAGGAAAAGTGGGGCGAGGTCAACTTCGACGCGCCGTGGCTTGCCGAACAGTGGCTCACGGCGACACGAACCATGATCGACGCGCTCGCCGATTACGTGCGCAACATTGCGATCGAAGGACGCCGAGTGCTCGACAGCGAAAAATTCACGAAAATCACGTTGACGACGACCGAAAAGGACGGGCTGACCATCGTCGTCGGGGGAACAGTCGATCGCGTCGAAGAGTACCCCGACGGTTCCGTCGCGATCATCGACGTGAAGACGGCGAAAGCTGCGACGTCCGCCAAAGACGCCGAGCAAAACCTGCAACTGAAGGCTTACCAACTCGCGTTCAGCCACGGGGTGTTGGGCGACGCGGTGGCCGCGGCGAACACTCTGCACTCGGCCGGATTGCTGTACCCGCGCGTGGCGTCCAAGGACGCTCTGTACTCCGTACGAACACAGTCGGCCATGGACGCGACGGCATTGAAAGACTTTGCCGACACCGTTGTCGCGATGGGAGTCGCGATGCACTCCGAACGTTTCTCGGGCCCCGAAGACGCGCTAACGCCCACGGGCAGTCGCGATCTGGAAACCACGTGGGTTCGAATCCCGGAAGTGAGTTCCTATGAGTGACATCACCCCCGCGGATTTAGGACGACTTCTCGACCTCGCGTTTTCGCCGGTCGACGAGCAAGCGGCCGTCATCGACCTCAGCCGCGACGGCGTGCACCTCGTCCTCGCCGGAGCCGGAAGCGGCAAGACCGAAACCATGTCGCTTCGGGCACTGTGGCTCATCGCCACTCAGGGAGTTCGTCCCGAAGAAGTGCTCGGGCTCACCTTCACGCGAAAAGCCGCGCGCGAATTGGCGGAACGATTCCGCCAACGCATCGCCCTGGTTCGCCGTCATCGCTCCAGGTTCGAGGAGATGGGGATTTCGGTGGACCATCTCGCGGAAGACGACCACGGGTTTGCGACCCCGACCGTGTCGACCTACAACGCGTTTGCGTCCGAAATTTTCGCCGAACACGCGGCCCGCATCGGGTGGGATTCGGACTCGCCCGTGATCACCGAGGCGACGGCGTTCGCCATCGCCCGTGACGTGGTCACCCGAAGCACCGACCCGCGCCTCGGCGAGTATGACTTTTCTCTTCTCGCGATTGTCGATGCGGTGATTCGACTGGCCGCGGAACTCAGCGAATACAACGTCACCGATGACGACGCGGTGGTGGCCTATGCCCGCCGCGTCGCGGCGCTGAAAGATCTGCCGGGTAAAGAAACGCAAGCGATGAACACCTTCCGCAGCAAGTTCGCGGTCGTCGGTGCACTCGAGGCGCTGATGCCCCTCGCGCGCGACTTCATCCTCGAGAAAAAACAACGCGGAGTGGTCGAATTTTCCGACCAGGTCACGTTCGCTCGCCGTATCGTTCACCAGTTCCCCGACGTGAAACAGTTTTATCGAGACCGTTTCCGCGTCGTCATTCTGGACGAATACCAGGACACGTCGTATTCGCAAACGAGCCTTTTCGCCGAACTTTTCGGCGCGGACGGTGTCACTGCGGTGGGGGACCCCAATCAATCGATCTACGGTTGGCGTGGCGCGAGCCCGTCCAACGTGACGTCTTTTTACTCAGACTTCGGTATCACCTCGAAAAAGCCACCGGAAGTCGCCACTCTGGCGACCTCGTGGCGTAACGGGACAAAGATTCTCGCGGCCGCGAACACACTCTTGGAACACCGTTCGACCCACGGAGCACACGACGTTGGTCGGCTGACGTCATTCCCCGGCGCGAGCGATTTCGATATTGACGCCGCCTTTGCGCCGAGTACCTCAGCCGAAGCGAACCAGCTGGCGGATTGGTTCCTCGAACGGCTCGACCCGACCGCGAACAAACGCAAACCCGACGAGACTCCGCCGACCATGGCGATGCTCATCCAAACGCGAACTCATCTCGACACCTTTCTCCGTGCATTCGACGAAAAGAAGGTCGCGTATCGCCTGCTCGGGGTCGCGGGTATCCTCGGGAACCCCTTCATCGCAGATCTGTATTGTGCGCTGTCGGTGGTGGCGGAACCGGGTAAAGGCGCACGATTGGTTCGATTGCTCGGTGGCGCGCGTTGGCAGGTGTCGGTCAGCGACCTCTGGGCGCTTCACAACCACGCGCGCAATGTCGCCAAGTCGTACACGACGCGCGAGCAGCGCGCCCGGCTGGGAAGTTCGTTGGTCGAAGACGAAACCGACTCGCTCGTCGACGCACTCGATTCGTTGCGGTACACCCCGCGCGACGCCGTCGAAACGTCGAGCCAGTACGACCAACCCGTTTCGTTCACCGACGAGGGATGGGCGAAATTGCACGACGCGGCCGAGTTCTTCCACGAGATTCGCCGGCATGTCGACCTGTCGATCCCCGACGTGGTGAACCTGACCGCCACGGCACTTCGCTTGGACATCGAGGGAATCGCGTCACTTCACCACAATCCCGCCGCGTACCGCGAAGCGTTCGACGAATTGGTCCACTCGTACCTCGCCATTCCGACGACCCCGTCACTGCGTGGTTTTGTCACCTGGGTGTCCGAAGTCGAAAGACTCGAGCGAATGACACCGCGTTCGGACGAACCCGAACCGGGTGTTGTTCAGATTCTCACGGTTCATTCGGCGAAAGGACTCGAATGGGACGTTGTCGCACTTCCGCGATGGACCCAACCGCCCATCCCCGCCGACGGCGCCCTGCGCGGTGACAAATCGAAAGCCGCGAACGAGATGGGGTGGCTACAACTCGGCGCACTTCCGCACGAGTTCCGCTCCGATGCCCAGCACCTGCCCATTTTCAACTGGGAGGCCGCCGCGACGATCGACGAATTGCTCATCGAATCCAAGTCCTACACCGATCGACTCAAACGGGCGTTGATCTTGCCCGAAGAACGTCGGCTCATGTACGTCGCCGTGACGCGCGCCCGCCACCGATTGTGGATTTCCGGAGCGCATTTCGAAGGCAAAGGCAAAACCGCCAAGATTCCCAGCACCTATTGGGAGGAACTGACCGCCGCGGGGTTGATCCCCGAGGACGCGGTCCAACCCGTTCCCTCCGAGAACCCGGACGGAGACGGCGTTCCGGTGGAGTGGCCGAAACCCGATGCGCTGGGCCGAGCCGAACATCGAGCCGCCTATGACCGCGCGGCCCACGCCGTTACGTCCAGCACGGCTGCGGTGGATCCGGCGGATGTGCTGGCGATGGATCAATTGCTCGCCGTCCACACAGTGGGGAACGCGATGATTCCGATTCGTATCCCCGCCTCGCGCTACGCCGAGTGGTCGACGGACCTCGAATCGGTGCGCGAAGGAACCCGTCGACCGGTGCCGGTTCGTCCCTACCGAGCCGCTCGGCTGGGCACGGAGGTGCACCTGTGGATTGAACGCGGTGCGGTGGACGACGATTACGTCGACGGCTGGGACGAAGCCAACGACCTTCCCGAGAGCGATGACGCGATACAGAAATTGAAAGACGCCTACCTCGCTTCGCGATGGCCCCACCTGACCCCCGCCTACACCGAACTCGAGATACTTTTGCCGAGGGGACGCCACATCATTGTGTGCAAAATCGACGCGGTGTACCAGATCGACGGTCGTTGGATTGTGGTCGATTGGAAGACAGGGGCGAAGCCGTCCGCGAACGAGAAAGACGCGAAAGCGATGCAACTGGTGTTGTATCGCCGAGCGCTCGCGACCTGGTTGGGAATTGACGTGACCGACGTGGATGCGGTGCTGTACTACCTCGCCCACGATTGGGAGTGGGAAATCGAACCAGAGCGCCTTGCGCGACTCGACGCGCTGCCGCCCATCGAATAGCTAGAGCGGTTCGTCCGTCGGTGGTTCGTGCGGAACGGACGGCCGCGCGGGCTGCGTCTCGCCGAAAACGAGGGTCGTCGGAGCTTTCGGCGGTGCGCCGAGGTCCGTCGCGGGGTTGTCGACAACCGATGCGAGAAGCGAGTTCAACATCCCTTCCGCTTCGGCGACAATCGATTCGTCCCGGGTGTCGGTCCCGTGAATCAACCAGCGTGCGACTTCGAGTTCGGACGCGAATCGCGCACGATGAGCGAGCCGGTGGTCGTTCGACGGGCGTTGAGTCGAGTACATATCCATGAAATCGGCCGCCACGTCGGGGGACACGCGACCAAAAAAGTTGAGCAGGTCGTCGGCGGGGTCAGCGACCCGGCAGTTCGCCCAGTTGATTATTCCCGTGACTCGGCCGGAGTCCGCCAGGACGTCGTCGAAGGTGATCCCGCCGTGCGTGATGGTCGGGGTGAATTGCCACATGCCCGAATCCTCGATTGCCGCATCCCACCGGTCGAGAAGTGCGCTGGGAACTTTGGTTGTCTGATGCGCTCGGTCGATAACACCCGCCGCGTCACGGAGACTGTCGAGCGAGGTCGTCGTCGGAACGATATTGCGCGTCACGATGGAGCCGGGAAGGCTGTGAATCGCCGCGATGGCTGTGGCGAGCGAGGGGAACACGGGTCGCGGATCCTTGATCGACGACAACGGAGTTCCTCCCACTTCCTCGGTCACAACGATGCGACGTGTGTCGAGTGAGCCAGCGGCAAGAGTGTGCGGTACCGCGAACGGCAGCCGGTCCCGCACTCCCGCGCCCAACAGTTGTCCCACGCGGTGTTCCGAATCCTGCAGTTCGGCGGCGGGAGCCGTGAGCGGCGACGAAATAGACACGACCCGGTCGTCGGTCGTCCGACACACGACGCGATCGACGTCGTCTGTCGACGTGTCGCGGTACCCGTCGATTTCGAGTGTGGGAATCTCTGCGACGGCCCACGCGGTTAGCATGATGGGGGACAATGCCATATTGGTACTTTAAGGCGAATTTTCGTCCGCCCGAGGTCGCCACGCGAGAGGAGAACGTTGAGCGAACTCATCGACTCTCTCGACGAGAACCAACGCACGGTGGCGCTGGCGTTGGTCGGCCCGGTTCGCGTGCTCGCGGGGGCAGGGTCGGGAAAAACCCGCGCCATCACCCACCGCATCGCGTACGGGGTGGAAACCGGGGTCTACACGGCCGAAAAGGTGCTCGCGTTGTCGTTCACGGTCAAAGCAGCGGGGGAAATGCGAGCGCGACTCGGAGCGCTCGGCGTCGACGGCGTCGCGTGTCGAACCTTCCACTCGGCGGCGATGCGCCAGCTCGCCCATTTTTGGCCCGACCTCATCGGCGGGGATTTGCCGAAAATCGTCAGTTCGAAGGCGCCCACGCTCAAGCGTGCCGCGGGGCGCCTCAACTTTCGGGCATCGGACGAACAATTACGCGGGATTGCTGCCGAGATCGAATGGCGCAAAGTGCGGCTGTTATCCATGGACCAGTACGTCGACGCGCTGTCGACGCGGCCACTGCCCAGCGGGATTACCAAAGACCGCGCGGTGGATCTCATCACCCTGTACGAAGAGATTAAAGACGAACAGCGCAATCTGGATTTTGACGACGCCCTCATCGCAACGCTGGGAATGCTGAATTCGGAAAAGTGGGTTGCCGATCGCGTTCACGAACAGTTTCGTTTTTTTGTGGTCGACGAATACCAGGACGTTTCCCCCGTCCAACGGGCCCTGCTGGACGCGTGGCGGGGTAAGCACTCTGAGGTGTGCGTCGTCGGCGACCCCAATCAAACGATTTTCGGTTTCGCCGGAGCGTCGGACGAGCACCTGCTCGCGTTCGAGTCGGAGTTTCCCGGAGCGACAACGGTGGAGCTCGACCGAAACTACCGATCGACCCCCGAGATTGTCCGTTTCGCCAATTCGCTTGTTCCGCAATCGCCCCTGCAGCTGGTTTCTGCCCGCGAGTCGGGACCCGCTCCACGGGGTCTCTTGTCCGCAACCGATGATGACGAAGCGACGGCGGTGGCGACCGCCATTCGGGACGAGATCGCGCAGGGCACGAATCCCGCGGACATCGCCGTGCTCTATCGAATCAACTCCCAGTCGATCGTCTTCGAACAGGTTTTGGGTAACGCCGGAATCCCGTTTCGTGTTCGGGGACTGCGGTTCTTTGAGGAACCGACGGTGATTCGGGCGCTTGTTCTGGTTCGCGGTCGCCTGCAAACCGACCCGGCAGCAAACGCACGGGACACGATGGAACTGATTTTGCGCGAAAACCTGGGCTGGTTGTCGAAACCTCCGGCGAATCCGGTCGATCGTCATGCCTGGAACGTCATGTCGGCGCTCGCCGAAATCGCCACCGCGCTCCCGCCATCGTCCACCGTGGTCGAACTCGCCGCGGACCTCAAACACCGTGCCGACAACGAAGACGAACCGTCCGTTTCGGCGGTCACTCTGTCCACGGTGCACAACGCCAAGGGGCTCGAGTGGGACACCGTGTTTGTCGTGGGGATGAGTGAGGGGATGTTCCCGCTGTCGTATGTGGTGGGGGATACGCCGATGCTCGAAGAACGACGACTCGCCTATGTCGCGTGTACGCGGGCGCGCTACGCGCTGACGCTGAGTTGGGCCGAGCGGTCACGCCGCTCGGGTCCGGTGCGCACGCGAAGCAGATTCATTCCGGAGTCGCTGCCAGTAACTGACACCCGCACTCCGGGTGAAACGAGTGGGGCGACACCGCCCGACGGAAGGTGAGTCCGTCAATTCGCACGGAATAGCCACCGCCCATGGGGAACATCCCGAGGGATTCGGCGGCGGCGTGAACGGCGAGCGCGGGCGAGTCGGCGGCGGCGGTTCGTCGCCACACCTGCGGTGCGACGGCCGACCAGGTCGCGTCGTTGTCGACGTGGGTCAGTTCGACACATCGGATGCAGGCGGATTCCCCCGGCACAACCAGCGGACCGACACGAACGCTCGCTTCGCCGAAGACAATCGCGCAGTGATTGATGTCTCGCCCAAGCCACGGCTGGATGTCGATCGGGGACACCACGAAGTGGCTCACCACAATCACGAAATCCACGTCAGCGCCCGCCAGATCGACGCTCGATTCGGCGATGACGGTTGACTGGGTCGCCCCTGCCCAGGTTCGAGCGATGATGTCTTTGCCCGGCGCAATTCCCACGACCGCGAGGCGCGGCAGGGTCGCACGGGCAGGTCGGTGAAACACGTCCCCGCACGAATCGATGAGCGAGCGCGCCGCGGTTTCACTGCCGACCACGGACGCAAGTCGCGTGAGGCTCGTACCGCGAACAAGTTCGGCGATCCCCCGCGCGTCGACCATTCCGAGCGGCCCGAGTGTCGACACGATCGGATCGAGTCCAAATTGGACGGTGTCCGAGTCCCGCCACACGACGGGAATTGACGGGTCGATTCGCACAAACATCGAGGCATCGTCTCACGCGCCGCGATTCGACGTCAGGTGCCGTCCACAGCTCCGTCGTCCAGGATTTCGCGAATCGCGTCATCCATTGCATCCGGTGTCCGCGGCGGGCCAGTGAGCCGTGCAATCAGACCACTCGGATCGTCGATGTCGTCGCTCGTCGGAAGCAGGTCGGGATGGCTCCACAGACTGTCGCGTGTCTCGGAATCGACCGCGGCATCAATCGCGCGCCACATCGCGGCCGCATCCCGAAGTCGACGCGGCCGCGCATCGAGTCCAATCAGCCCCGCGAGCGCACGCTCGCCCGGTCGCCCCACCGCGCGATTCCGGCGGACCATCTCGGCGATGGCGCCGTGCGACGGCAAACGATGTGCGGCTTTGTCGGACACGACATCCACCCACCCTTCGACGAGTGCGAGCAGCGTCTCGATTCGCCCGAGTGCGACGAGCTGTTCGTCGGTTTTCGGTGGGATCAGGCTTCCGTCGCTCACCAGGCGCCGGAGTGCTTCGGCGTCCGTGAGATCGACGTCGTTGATTGCCTCGCGCATGTTTTCGGCGTTGATCGAGATGCCGTCGGCGTAGTGAGTCAGGCTCGCGATGAGACCCAACTTCAGCCACCGGGAATGTTTGAACAACCGCGCGTGAGCGATTTCGCGAATCGCGAGATACAGCATCACGTCGTCCAGCGGGATATCGAGTCCGGCGGCGAACTCCACGATGTTGTGGGGGACGAGTACCGCGCGCAATTCGTGTTCCAGTTCACCGTCGAGCAACGGCATCCCGATGTCTCCCCCGGACAGCACCTCGGCCGAGAGTTGCCCAACTATTTGGCCGAGTTGCAGCGAAAACAGGGTTCCGCCCAGACGGCGAAGAGCCGCGAATGCGCCGGCGGCAACCGACTCGTCTTCCAGTGGAACTGCGCTCCCGAGCGCGCGTTCGCCCGCAGTCGAAATGGACCTGGCGACCGGCTCCGAGATTTGAATCCACACGGGGATGGTCGCCCGTGCCCACTCGGCCCGCGTCATGGTCACGGGGGTTGCCGTGAGCGGCGAAATCGCGGTGGTGTCGTCGAGCCACAGCGTTGCTAGTTTGAGGGCGTTGTCGGCGGCACTGATAATCGCGGCGTCGATGGGAATCGAATTCTGGTTAGCGACCGCGGTGGCCGAGTCGCGGACCATCTTCTCGGTGATTCCTTCGTTCCCCGTGGAGAGCGCGTCGTGAAGTTGTCCCAGCATTTTCTCGATTGTCGCCGAGTCACCGGGTAGTCCCGCAGCCTTCGCGAGTTCGGTGATATCGAAGTGCTCACCGTTCTCCAGAAATTTGCGCAACATTTCCTGGAACTCGTCGGAATTGTCACCCACCATAAGACAACCGTACCTTCTCGAATCGTGACATAGTGTGGAATACGTGAGCGATAACCTGTCTGAAACCGCCGCCCGCCCCGCGCGAATGAGTCGCCGAGGCTGGGGTGGAGTGCTGCTGGGCGTTGCGGCCGCGGGGACGCTCGGTCTCTCGTTTGTCCCCGCCCCCTATGTGATCGAAACCCCCGGTCCCGTCTACAACACCCTTGGTTCGGCGGAGAACGAGGACGGCGAGTCGACGCCGCTGATTGCAGTCTCGGGCACGCCGACCTACCCGACCGAGGGTGAATTGTCGATGCTGACCGTGTACGTCACGGGCACTCCTGCCTCGCACCCGTCCTGGCTGGAGGTCGCCTCCGCGTGGCTCCGACCCGATTATTCGGTCTTGCCGATGGAACTGTTGTACCCCGTTGGCACAACACAGACGGATTCGGAGAACGCCGGCAAAATCCAAATGAAGAATTCCCAGCAGGAGGCGATTGCGGCGGCTCTGACCAACCAAGGGATTCCGTTCGAATCCGAAATCGTGGTCGCCGAAGCGACGGAGGGATTCCCCGCGGCGGGTCTGGTGGAGCCGGGTGACATCGTCCGCAGTGCGGACGGAGTGGACATCGACAGCGTCTCCAGATTGCGTGCTGTGATTAGAGAAGCGGGAGTGGGCAACTCGATCGAGCTCGTCGTGGAACGGGACGGAAATGACGTGTCGCTGACGGTTGGTGTCGTTGCCGCTCCGTCCGACAACGTGACGCCCATCATCGGGATTCTGTGTGGGGGCGAATACGTGTTCCCGTTCAGCGTCGACATCTCACTTGCCGACGTGGGCGGGTCAAGCGCCGGCATGATGTTCGCACTCGCCATCATCGATACCATCACGCCGGGGTCTCTCAACGGTGGCGAAAACGTTGCCGGAACCGGCGAAATCACCCCGGATGGACAAGTAGGACCGATCGGCGGGATCGTCCAAAAGGCCTACGGCGCGCGGGACTCGGGTGCCGAGTGGCTTCTCGTCCCCGCCGACAATTGTGCGGAACTCGCGGGGCGTGTCCCGGACGGGTTGCGCGACATCTCGGTTCAAACCTTGGACGATTCCATGGCGGCGCTCGCGGCCATCTCCGCGGGTGTCGGTGTCGATGATTTGCCTCGGTGCACCTCTGGGTGAACTCCAAAAACTCACGGGTAAACTGAAAACGTCAAAGGAGATTTAATCGTGTCCATTCCCTCGTCGCTCCGTCAAGGCTCACCGCTGATTGTCACCATCGGTGCGGTACTTGCGCTCATCGCCGCTTTTGTGACGTTCGCCGGAGTGTGGGTCGACGTCCTCTGGTTTGACCAGGCCGGATTCACGTCGGTCCTGTTTACCCAGTGGATCGCCCTCGTGACCGTGGGCGTTGCGGCGTTCTTTCTGATCGCGGTTCCCCTGTGGTTGAGCCTCAACATTGCGTATCGCACGCGGCCGTTGACGGTCCGTCTTTCGGAAGGCGCTGAACGCTATCGCGCCGCCATCGAGCCCACGCGGAAACTCATCATGCACCTCGGCCCCGTCGTCGTCGGCGTGCTCGCTGCCGTCGGAGCATCGAGCAGTTGGCCGATTGTGTCCCAGTGGCTCAACAAAACCCCGTTCGGCCAGACCGACCCTCAGTTCGGTCTCGACGTGTCCTTCTACGTTTACGACCTGCCGATGTACCAGTTTGTTCTTTCGCAGATCGAAGGCGCGCTGTTGGTGTCGATTCTCGCGGGTGCGGTGGCCGGTTTCCTCTACGGTGGCGTCCGCATTTCGACAAACCGTGAAGTGATCGTGTCCAAACCGTTCCGCGTTCAGGTCGCGATTCTCGGCGGTCTCTACGTCCTGGTGCAGGGCGCGAACCTCTGGCTGAACCAATACGTCACGCTCATCTCTCCCTCCGAAGGTTTCCTCGACGCGGGAGCCGGTTTCACCGAGGCCTCCGCCACGATCCCCGGCCACCAGATCCTTGCGGGTATCGCGGTCCTCGTCGCCGTGTTCTTCTTGATCACCGCGATCATCGGGCGCTGGCGCCTGCCCATTGTCGGTGGCGCGATGCTCATCATCGCCTCCATCGTCGTAGGTGGCGTCTACCCGTGGATTGTGCAGCGTTTCCAGGTTGATCCCAGCGCCCGAACGCTCGAAGCCCCCTACATTCAGCGCAACATCGACGGCACCCGCGCCGCGTTCGGCTTGGACGAGGTCACCGAAGTCATCTACGACGCGACGACGACGGCGGAGCCCGGCGCGCTGCGCGAGGACGCCGAAACCACGGCCAAAATCCGCATTATTGACCCCGGGCTCGTGTCGGACGCTTTTGCGCAACTCGAACAGTTCCGTCAGTACTACAAATTCCCGGAGCACCTGGACGTCGATCGATACACAATCGACGGCGTGACCCAGGACACCGTCCTCGCGCTTCGTGAACTCGACCTGAGCGGTCAGTCGGCGACGACCTGGTACAACGACCACGTGGTGTTCACCCACGGCTATGGAATCGTGGCCGCATTCGGCAACGAACGCAACGACGATGGCCAGCCGACCTTCCTCGAATCGGGGATTCCCGTGACCGGAGCGCTCGGAACCTACGAACCGCGAATCTATTTCGGAGAATCGTCGCCGCCCTATTCGGTGGTGGGCGCCACGGGCCCTGACGGACCGCTGGAACTCGACTATCCGTCGGCGTCGTCCGAATCCGAGGCGGGGAACGCAAAGTACACCTTCGAAGGTGACGGAGGGCCGAAGCTCGACAATCTCTTCAACCGACTCGTCTACGCGATGCACTTCCAGTCCGAGCAATTGTTGTTGTCGGACGCGATTTCCGACGATGCGCAGATTCTGTATGACCGAAACCCCCTGGTTCGTGTCAACAAGGTCGCGCCATACTTGACGCTGGACAATGACCCGTACCCCGCCGTGGTTGACGGGCGCATCGTCTGGATCATCGACGGATACACAACGAGCGCCAATTTCCCGTATTCGACTCCGGTCGACATCTCGACCGCGATTCTGGACACCTACACACTCGGGTCGACGGTTCCGAGCGGTGTCGCGAACTACATGCGCAACTCGGTCAAGGCAACGGTTGACGCCTACGACGGTTCGGTGACCCTCTATCGCTGGGACGAGACGGATCCCGTGTTGGCCACGTGGGCGAACATCTTCCCCGACACGCTCCAGCCGTCGTCCGAAATGAGCGCGGACCTGCTCGCGCACATCCGCTACCCGTCCGACCTGTTCAAGGTCCAGCGTCAGGTGCTGGGTTCGTATCACGTGACCGATCCGGGAACGTTCTACTCGGCGGAAGACACGTGGGTCACCCCGAACGACCCGGTCTCGGCCCCCGAAAGCCCCACACTTCAACCGCCCTACTACCTGACGATGCAGATGCCCGGTGCAACCGCGCCCTCCTTCTCGTTGTATTCGACGTTCATCCCTCAAGCCACGGGCGAGAACTCGCGAAACGTCCTCTACGGATATCTCTCCGCGAATTCCGATCCCGGACCGGACTACGGGAAGTTGACGCTCCTCACGCTTCCGAAGCAAACGACGATCCCGGGACCCGGACAGGTCCAGGCCCAGTTCGACTCGGACGCCACGGTCAGCCAGCAGCTGAACCTGTTGCGACAGGGACAAACCGAGGTCATCCCCGGTAACCTCTTGACCCTGCCCGTCGGCGGAGGACTGCTGTATGTCCAACCGGTGTACGTGCGGTCGACTGGCGAAACGTCGTACCCACTGCTGCGCAAGATCCTCGTGTCCTTCGGCGACTCGATTGCGTTCGAGGACACCTTGCCCGCGGCGCTCGACACCCTGTTCGGCGGTAACGCCGGGGTGGATCCCAGCATTCCGATTGATCCCGATACTCCGGTCGATCCCGACGCACCGACCGAGCCAGGGGCGTCGAATGGGAACCCGTCGCCACAACTCGTCGCGGCACTCGAAGACGCGCGCCAGGCACTGCTCGACCGAGCAGCCGCCTATCAGGCGAATGACCTCGTGGCCGCTGCGGAAGCGGACAAGAGGTTGCAGGCTGCTCTGCAGCGAGCCTACGACCTGTCGCGCTAGCTCGATTTCGTGGGGGAATTGCTCCGTGATAGACTCGAACCTTGTGACGCGGGGTGGAGCAGTTCGGTAGCTCGCCGGGCTCATAACCCGGAGGTCGTAGGTTCAAATCCTGCCCCCGCAACCAAGCAAAGCGGTCCCGAATTCGTTCGGGGCCGCTTTTCATTCGCCGGAACGAGACGGATAGGCTCGACTCATGGAGGCACTTCGGGTGGGGATGGTGCAGTACGCACCGTCGGACAACGCGTCGAACAATAGGGCGACGCTCGATACGGCGTTCGACCAATTCGACGAGGTGGATCTCGTCCTCTTGCCCGAGTACTCGTCCTGGTACCACCCAGACACGTCTCTCTGGGAAACCGGAGCAGAATCCGTGGAGGGTGATTTCGTCGCCTTCCTTCGGGGAGCCGCTGCGCGGCTCGACGCCACGGTTATCGCGGGTCTGTTGATTCGCGGCCCACGCGGGCTGACCAATACGGTCGTCACCGTTGAGAACAGCGGGCTGGTTGGGCGATACGACAAGGTCCACCTCTACGACGCTTTCGGATCGTCCGAATCGACCGTCGTGACCGCCGGCGATCCCGCGGCCGAGCCACTCGTCGTGACGGTGAAAGGCTGGAAAGTCGGCGTTCAGACCTGTTACGACCTGAGATTCCCGGAAGTGTCACGGCGGCTCATCGATGCGGGTGCGACCGTTCTGGCGGTCCCGTCCGATTGGATTCCGGGGGAGCACAAGTCACACCACTGGCGAACTCTTCTCACCGCGCGCGCAATTGAAAACATCGCGTGGACAATCGCGGCCAATCACGCGGCCCCGTCCGGAATCGGCGAATCGCTGGTCGTCGACCCGCTCGGGACGGTCGTGATCGAGGCGGGAGAGACGGACTTTGTCTGTGATGTGACCCTGGACCCCAACAGCGTCGCCCACGCCCGACTCGCCAATCCCGCGTTGGCGGCTCGTCGCTACGGAGTCACACCGGCGTAGTTGTGGATAGTTTCCCCCGCCGGTTCACAACTTTGCCACTATCGGGGGATGCGCCACCCCGTCGCCCTCGTCTGTCTCACACTGCTGCTCGCGGCATGCTCGTCTCCCGAGGCGGAGGTCACCTCCCCGCCGATTCACTCCACGATTGACGCAACGGTTCTGGTTGTTGACGCCGAGGTGCTCGTCGCCCAAACCTTGACCTCCTACATCGACCTCACCAACGACATCATGGGTGGCGCGGATCCGGAACTGATCGAGCAGGTGACCACGGCGGAATGGGCAATCGAGGAACAGGACAGCTTTCGTGCGCTGGACGCACTCGGAGGACGCGTGTCCGACGCGACGATTACGCAATTTGAGATCATGTCGGTGAGGGGTCGCCACACGCTCGTGGATGCACAGGTGGCCGCGTGCATCTCCGGGGCAGTGGAACCGATGCGCGTGAGCATTCGGATGGTGCCTCGCGACTCGGCACTGGTTATCGCAGAAATTGTCCCGTGGAAGGATTCGACGTGGTGCGCCCCGCTCGTATCGCTCTGATTGTGGCGGCGTCGCTTGCGATGGCGTCCCTCTCGATGATCGCGCAGGCGACCACGTGCACCGCCGCGAACATCGCCGCGGGGACGTGCTCGGTAAACGGGGGAACACACGGCGGCGGCGTCGATCTGTGGGGCGACGCGACATCGGGCGGTTCGGGGGGTTCGGGCGGAGGCTCAAGTGATGGTCCCGACGAATGCCCCGTCGTGGTCAACGGTCAGTGTGTCGGAACCTCGCCCCCGAAGGACGGTACGGGGCCCACCTCGATTAGCGATCTGGAGTCGTTTCGGCCGCGCACCCCGACGCAATTTGTCGAGCCGGACGGGTGGTCGGTTCGACGAATCCCGACCAACTTCTGGACTGTTGTCTCTGCTCATACTGTGTCAGGAGAATTGCTCGGAAACCCCGCCGACGTCCGATTCACGCCGGTGCTCGTGAGGCGTTACTTCGGAGACGGCGAGAGGCGAACGAGTGCGATGACGGGAGCCTCCTGGCGTGATCTCGGGCAAGCGCCGTGGACGAGAACGTCGACGAGTCACGCCTACGATTCGGAGGGCCGTTATCGGGTGAGAGTGCTCGTCTGGTACTCGGCCGCGTATCGATTCGGTTCGCAGGATTGGGTGCCGTTGGCCGGAGAGGTCGCGGTGTGGGCGAACGAAATCAAACTGACGGTGCTGTCGGCCGATCTGATTCTCGTCGACCGATCGTGTGAGGAAACATCGCTGGGATGTCCGAGCGATGACGTATAGAGCAAGGTAAGGCGCACTTAGGGAAATTCATAGGAAACCAGTAGATTCTTGAGCCATGGAAAACGACAACGCGACGCCCGCTCAAGCCGCTACCCCGCGTAAACCCGCCGCACCTCGCGCATCGTCGTCCGCTGGTGCTACAGCGACGCCCGCCCCGCGCGTTCGCAGGGCGGTTGCGGTGCCCGCAGAGGCGGTCGCCGCCGTCGAATCCGATCTCGTTTCTCCGCCGCGTCCGAAGTTCCTCGCCGGTGAAATCCCACTCAAAACCGCGGCCAGTATCGCGGTCGTCGCCGGAGTCCTCGGGGGCGCACTGGGCGTCACGGTGGCCGGAATTACCGGGTCCGGGTTTCGCACCGTGGTCCAGCCACAGGCGGTCACCATCACCGATGCGGGCAACCCGAGTTCGGCGACGGCCGTCGCCGCAAAATCCCTGCAGTCGGTCGTCACGATTGAGGTGTCGGGGACGACGGCGTCTGGTGCCGGTTCCGGCGTCGTCTATTCCGCGGACGGCTACATCATCACCAACGCCCACGTCGCCACCCTGTCGGGAGAAGAAACCTCTCCGACCATCCGCGTCACGCTCAGCGATGGGCGCCTCTTCCCCGCCAGCATTGTCGGAGTGGACTCCGTGCTCGACATCGCGGTCATCAAAATCGACACCACGGGGCTCGTGCCCGTCGAGTTCGGCGATGCCGATTCGATCACCGTCGGTAGCGAGGTCATCGCAATCGGCGCACCGCTCGGACTTCAGAACACGGTCACGGAAGGGGTCGTATCGGCGTTGAATCGGTCCATCACCATCTCGAATGAACAAGACGGTTTCAACTTCGATCTGCCCGGATCGGAGGATTCGGCTTTGGCCCAAGACCTCTCGTTACCCGTGATTCAGACCGATGCGGCAATCAATCCGGGTAACTCGGGCGGCGCGTTGTTGAACTCGCTCGGGCAACTTGTCGGCATCAACGTCGCCATCGCCAGCAGTGGGTCCTCCGACGGGTCCATCGGCGTCGGTTTCGCGCTTCCGGCGACGCTGGTCAAACGCGTGGCCACCGACCTCATCACGGATGGGACATCCAGGCACGGCCGCATTGGGGCCATGGTGAGTGGCGTTTCCGCCAGCAACGGCGTAATCGGTGCGGAAGTTCAGGGTGTCGATCTGGGTTCGCCCGCGGCCGACGCCGGGCTCCAAAAGGGGGACGTCATCACCTCGTTCAACGGAATTCCGATTCGTGACGAAGTGGACATCACCGCGCAAGTCCGCTCGGTCCGCCCCGGCACCGAAACCACCTTCACCTATGTTCGGGGTGGCGTTTCGCGGGATGGCACGATCACGGTCGGCTCGCTCGAATAGCCACTCGCGGTAAACTGTCGGTATGACTTCTGACGGCGACAACCCCGGAACCATCGACGTGCTGGACCGTGAACTCGAGCGCTTGCTCGAGCACGACGGAACGGACGACGGAGACCACGACAAGTTCTCGCACTACGTCAAAAAAGAGAAGATTCTCGAGTCGGCCGTGACCGGAAAGCCCGTGCGGGCGTTGTGTGGCAAAAAGTGGACTCCCAACTCCAACCCGGATCGATTTCCGATCTGCCCCACGTGCAAAGAAGTGTACGAGCGAATGCGCGACGAGTAATCGGGATGACCGCTTCGACCGCGCTGTTTACTGACCGCTACGAATTGACCATGATTGACGCCGCGATGCGCGACGGGCACGCCGATCGACGCTGTGTGTTCGAGGTGTTCACGAGACGTCTGCACGGGGGTCGTCGGTACGGCGTCTGCGCGGGGGTCGGTCGCCTTCTCGACGCAATCGAATCTTTCCGTTTCACCGACGAGATTCTGGCGTGGCTCGATTCGGAACACGTCGTGTCTCCCGCGGCGCTGACGTACCTCTCGACTTATCGTTTCACCGGTGATATCCGGGGCTACCACGAGGGCGAATTGTTTTTCCCCGGTTCCCCCGTTCTGGAAATAGAGGGGACGTTCGCCGAGGCGGTCATCATCGAAACACTGGTTCTGTCAATCCTGAATTACGACAGCGCCGTTGCAACCGCGGCATCCCGCATGGTGACCGCCGCCGAGGGGACGCCGCTCATCGAAATGGGCTCCCGTCGCACCTCCGAGGGAAGTGGTGTCGCGGCAGCGCGCGCCGCCTACATCGCGGGCTTTTCCTCGACGTCCAACCTGGAAGCGGGACGGACGTGGGGAGTTCCAACGAAGGGAACGTCGGCGCACTCATTCACGTTGCTGCACGACAGCGAGGAAGAGGCTTTTCGCGCTCAGGTGGCCGCGTTCGGTCCCGAAACGACGCTGTTGATTGACACCTTCGACATCAAGGCTGCGGTCGAAACGGCGGTTCGTGTTGCGGGCACCAAACTCGGTGCCGTCCGGATCGACTCGGGCGATTTGCCCTCGTTGGTTCGAAACGTTCGAGACCAGTTGGATTCGCTGGGCGCCACGGAAACCGCCATCGTCGTCACCAATGACCTCAACGAAAACACGATCGCGGCGCTGCGCGGCGCACCGGTCGATGTGTTTGGGGTGGGCACATCCGTCGTGACGGGTTCGGGTTCACCCGCGGCGGGGATGGTGTACAAGTTGGTCGAACACCACAATTCCGCAGGCGAGCGGGTGGCCGTGTCGAAACGCTCGCCGGAAAAAATCAACCCGGCTGGTCGCAAAATTGCGCGGCGCCAGCTTGTGGACGGGGTGGCCACGGCAGAACTCGTCGACATCGGTGGAGTCGATCGATTGTCCGGCGAGGGCCGAACACTCGTCCACGACTTTGTCGTGGGGGGCGAGATTCGCGACGAATTTCGAGGTGCGGCGGGGGTCGAACGTGCGCGTGCGCACCACCAACTCGCGGTCGCCGAATTGCCGGAATCCGGGCGACGACTCTCGCCGGGTGACCCTGCGATTCCCACCGTGTTTCACTGACGTTAGTAGGCTGAACGCGTGAACCGGGATGCGAGCATTGGCGTTATCGACAGTGGTGTCGGTGGTCTCACCGTCGCTCGTGCCATCATCGACCAGTTGCCGGGCGAATCGATTCGATACATCGGGGACACCGCGCACGGACCCTACGGCCCGTTGCCCATCGCCGAGGTTCGCGACTACGCACTCGCGCTGCTGGATGACCTCGCAAACCAGGGGGTCAAACTTCTCGTCATCGCCTGCAACACTGCCTCGGCGGCGATGTTTCGCGACGCGAAAGAACGGTACACCGACCGGCTCGGAATCCCCGTGATCGAGGTGATCCGGCCCGCGGTGCAGACAGCGGTCACGCGAACTCGCTCGAAAAAAATCGGTGTGATTGGGACGGTGGGCACTATCAAGTCGGGTGCTTACCAAGACTCGTTTGTGGCGGATCCGTCGATTGAGGTCACGGCGGTCGCCTGTCCACGATTTGTCGAGTTTGTTGAGGCGGGAATCACGAGCGGTGACGAACTCTTTGCCGTCGCCAACGACTATCTGGCGCCGCTGAAGGCTGCCAAGGTCGACACCGTTCTGCTCGGATGCACCCACTATCCGTTGCTGTCGGCCGCGATTCAATACGTGATGGGACCCGACGTTTCGCTCGTGTCCAGTGACGATGCCACCGCGTACGAGGTGTACCAGACGCTGTTGACACATGACCTGTTGCGAACGGACACGTCACCGCCGAGGCACTCGTTTGGGACGACCGGCGGGGACCGCGAGCGGTTTCGATTACTCGCCCACCGCTTTCTCGGTTTGGAAATCGATCGAGTGGAAGAGTTTCCGACCGGCTCTATTCCCCTTCCCCCCGCATCTGAACTGGAGAACAACGACTCATGACACGCATCGACGGACGCACCAACGCCGAGCTTCGACCCGTAACAATCGAACGCGGGTGGTCGGCCCAGGCGGAAGGCAGCGCATTGATTTCGTTCGGTAACACCAAGGTTCTCTGCACCGCATCCTTCACGAACGGCGTTCCCCGCTGGATGACGGGCAAGGGCAAAGGCTGGGTGACCGCCGAATACGCGATGTTGCCGCGTGCAACGAACGACCGAAATGATCGTGAGAGCGTGAAGGGAAAAATCGGCGGGCGAACCCACGAAATCTCTCGACTCATCGGGCGCAGCCTCCGCGCGGTGGTGGACATGAAGGCTCTCGGTGAAAACACCATCGTTATCGACTGTGACGTTCTCCAGGCCGACGGCGGAACCCGCACCGCGGCGATCACCGGCGCCTACATCGCCCTGCACGACGCAATCGAATGGGGCCGCGCGAAGGGATTCATCGGGAAAAACTCGGTCGCGTTGATTGATTCGGTCGCCGCAATCAGCGTGGGAATCATCGACGGAACACCGATGTTGGATTTGCAGTACACCGAGGACGTGCGCGCCGAGACCGACATGAATGTCGTGGCGACAGGGCGGGGACTGTTCGTCGAGGTGCAGGGGACGGCGGAGGGCGCGCCGTTCGACAAGTCGGAACTCGATGCGCTGTTGACACTCGCCACCGACGGAACGGCGCGCTTGACGGAAATTCAGTCGGCGACCTTGGCGGTGTCGCCGGCATGATGACGCTCGTGGTGGCGACGCACAACGCGCACAAGCTGGCCGAAATCTCGCTCACTCTTGGAGCCCTGATCGGACCCGGAATCGAACTTGTCGCAACGGACGGACCCGAACCCGTCGAAGACGGAACGACGTTCGAGGAGAACGCCCTCATCAAGGCGCGCGAAGCGTTTCGCCGTTCGGGACAGCCGTCACTGGCGGATGACTCGGGAATCTGTGTCGATGCCCTGGATGGCGCTCCCGGTATTTTGTCGTCGAGATTTTCCGATGAAGGAACGGACGCCGCTAACCTCGCCCTTCTGCTGGAGAAGATGAAGGGCGTGAAGAACCGATCCGCGCGATTTGTTTGCGCGGTCGCTTTTGTCAGTGATGACGGCGAGCGCGTTGTGCGAGCGGAGTGGCCTGGTGCCATCCGCGCCGCCGCGAAGGGTAAAGCGGGATTCGGGTACGACCCGATTTTTGCTCCCGCCGGTTTCACCCGAACGGCGGCCGAACTGTCGTCGTTGGAAAAAGCGGCGTTCAGTCACCGAGCCCGCGCACTGGGACTCATCGCGCCGACGATCAACCGTTATGCGCAGGCGCGTGGCTAACATGGCCCGCAATTCGACCCGCATTGCACTGGTGTCACTCTTGGGGCCTGCATTTGTCGCCGGGGTTGCTTACCTGGACCCGGGAAACGTCGCGGCCAATATCACCGCGGGGGCACAACTCGGCTTTCTCCTGATTTGGGTCGTGGTCGCGGGAAACATCATCGCGTGGCTCGTTCAATATCTTTCGGCAAGTCTGGGCATTGTCACGGGGAAGAGCCTGCCCGAGGTCCTCGGAACGCGGATGCAATCCCGCGGCGGGCGGTTGGCGTACTGGTTTCAGGGCGAAGTCATCGCGATGGCCACCGATGTCGCCGAAGTGGTGGGCGGGGCAATCGCTCTCAACCTGTTGTGGGGCGTCCCGCTCTGGCAGGGCGGACTGATCATCAGCGCGGTGTCTTTGGCTGTCCTCGGAGTCCATTCACGCTTCGGTGCACGACCGTTCGAACGCGTCATCGTTCTGTTTCTCGTCGTCATCGCGGTCGGGTTCGGCGTCGCGCTCTGGGGGGAACCCGTCGACTCATCGGAACTGCTGGCCGGACTCGTTCCACGACTTCAGGGTTACGACTCGGTGCTCCTCGCGGCAGCGATTCTCGGTGCAACGGTGATGCCCCACGCTATCTACGCTCACTCCGGTTTTGCCCGCGATCGGATCGTCGCGTCGGACAACATTCCGATTGAACGGCTGCGCGTCGCGACCCGGGTCGATGTCTCGCTTGCTCTCGTGATCGCTGGGTCAGTCAACATCGCGCTTCTCGTCATCGGTGCCGTCCTCCTCGTCGGGCAACCGAACACCGACACTCTCGACGGGGCGTTTGTCGCGTTACAGAATGTGTCCGGTCCGATGATTGCAACGGCATTCGCGGTCGCGTTACTCGCCTCGTCACTCGCGTCCACGGCCGTGGGTGCGTATGCGGGGGCCGAAATCATGCACGGACTGATTCGCCGCAGAATCCCGCCGCTGGTTCGGCGAGGCGTCACGGTGGTACCCGCGATTGTCATCCTCGCGCTCGGAGTTGAGCCGACCACCGCGCTGATTCTGTCGCAGGTGATCTTGAGCTTCGGCATCCCGTTCGCACTGATTCCGCTCATCGTTCTCACCGGAAATCGTGACGTGATGGGCACGTATCGTTCGCACGGCATGGTTCGAGCGCTCGCAGCGGCCGCCACCGCGCTCGTGATCATCATCAACGGTGGACTCATCGTCCTCATGCTTGGTGCGGGAGGTTAGGCGGCGGGGTCTTCTTCGCGAATCTCGCGGCGCTCCCGAAGCCAGTGGATTCCAATCGTGCCGAAGCTGACCACGATCACGGCGAGCAGCACAATGTCGATGTATTCGATCACCAGATCGGCGACACCGGGGATGAAAGCGACGAGCCACCCAATGAAGGGCAGCAACGCGGCCCACAACAGTGCACCGAGAGCATTGAACAGGGTGAAGGTCAGCCGATTCATTTTGCCGATGCCGGCGGCGACGGGGAGGAGCGTTCGGACAATCGGGACGTACTGACCGATGGTCAGCGATAACGGACCCCATTTCTGAAAGAACGCTTCGGTGCGGACAACGCTCTTGTGGGAGAGCAATCCGCCCTCGGACCGGCGAAAGACCGCGGGTCCGCCCACTTTGCCGATCTGGTACCCGAGTTGGTTTCCCGCGATGGAAGCGAAAAAGATGACGAGTGAGACCAGCCAAATCGGCTGCGGAATCGTGCCGGTGTTGGTGAGGACTCCGGTTACCAACAAGAGAGTATCCCCGGGCAACATGAACCCGATGAGCAGACCGGTTTCCACGAAAACGGTTGCGGCGACGAGAAGCAGCGCCCAGTTCCCCGCACCTTCGATGAGTGCGGCGGGGTCAATGATTCCAGCGGCAAGTATCACGTCTAACCCTTTCGTTTGTGCGGGTGGAGGGACTCGAACCCACACGCCGAAGCACAGGATCCTAAATCCTGCGTGTCTACCAATTTCACCACACCCGCGGTTTTACTAGTCTAGCGGTCGACGTTTTCGAGGGTGCGTCGAGACGTCCTGTGGAGAACGCCCACGGGCTGCAGGCGTACGCACCACGATGGGGGCATGTCCTCGGCCGAATCTGTGGTGAGTCGCGTTCGTCGCGCGGTGTTGACGGGAGACGGCGTCGACGGTGCGATCGCCTCCGAGGTCCGCCGGGAAAACGAAAGGTCGCTCCGGGACCCGGTCGCCCACGAGGTCTCGGAGTCCGAGGTGAGTCAACGCATCAGCGGTTTTGGTCCGCTGCAACCGCTGCTCGACGACCCGTCCATCGAGGAAATCTGGATCAACGAACCCACCGCCGTCTTCGTGGCACGGTCGGGTCGGCACGAACGAATTGCGACCGACCTCACCGTGGACGAACTGCGCACACTGGTCGAACGCATGCTCCGTCACAGCGGACGCCGAATAGACATCTCGCAACCGTTCGTCGACGCGTCGCTCCCGGACGGTTCGCGGCTTCACGTCGTCATCCCGCCCATCACGCGGGAACACTGGAGCATCAACATTCGCAAGTTTTCGCGGTCGGTCCGAACCCTGGACGATCTTGTCGCGCGCTCAACGGTGACTCCCGACGCCGGCGAGCTTCTGTCGAACGCCGTCCGGCGTGGTCACACCGTTCTCGTTTCGGGTGCAACGCAGGCGGGGAAGACGACGATGGTGTGTGCGCTTCTCGACGAACTGGAATCCGCCGAACGCATCGTGACGGTCGAGGAAACGTTCGAGATTGCCTCCACCCACATCGACGCCGTCGGGATGCAGTGCCGGGGTGCAAGCCTCGACGGGGTCGGTGAAGTGACGCTGCGGCGTTTAGTCAAGGAAGCGCTTCGCATGAGGCCGACACGACTCGTCGTGGGCGAGGTTCGCGGCGACGAGGCTCTTGACCTTCTCGTTGCGTTGAATTCGGGCATTCCCGGACTGTGCACGATTCACGCGAATTCCGCCGCTGATGCCGTGCGCAAACTGGTGACACTTTGTCAACTCGCCGGGGGTGTGTCCGAAGTATTCGTGGCCTCGACAATTGTGGCGACGATTGACCTCGTGGTGCACTGCCAGATGAACTCGGACGGACTCCGCCGGGTCGTCGAAATCTCTCGCCCCGCGAGCATTTCACCGGCGGCGGACATCGAAATGGAATCACTGTGGGCCTTGACCTAGTCCTCTGCGGAATCGGGCTGGGCGTTGGCCTGTTTCTGCTGTTGGTGCCGCGCATGGTTCACCGATTGCCGCGACTTCGGCAGTGGTGCGACGAGGCGGGGCTGGCAGGCGTCCCACTCAGTATCGTCGGTATCGTCCTGGGCACGGTGTCCGTCATCGTCGCAACGGCCGTGACCGCGATCATCCCGATTCCCGCGGTCACCCCGCTGGGTGTCGCGCTCGGACTCGGCGTTCCCCTCATCGCGTTGTCGTCGGTTCGGGATTCTCGTCGACGCCGTGCCCGTGCGCTGTGGCCTGACGTGATTGATTCGATTCGCGTTTCGCTTCGGTCAGGTTCAACCCTGCTCGAGTCCGTCTCGGCGGCCGCCACCATGGTGCCGAGTGAGTGGCGTCCGGCGTGGGACGGTCTGGAGTCGGACCTCCGGCGGGGCTCCGACGCGGAGTCGGCCCTTCGTCGGCTCCAACACGTGCTCGCTGACCCCACTGCCGATCGCGTCGTCGAATCACTCGCGGTAGCCCGTGAGTTCGGCGGCACCGAACTGCCCGCCGTGTTGTTCGAACTCGCCCGTTCTGTTCGGAAAGAACAGGGGATTCGAGACGAGGCGCGAACCCGACAATCCTGGGTCCGTCACGCCGCGACGCTCGGAGTGATTGCCCCGTGGGTGGTTCTCGCACTGCTCGCCAGCCGCCCCGAAAATCGGGATGCCTATGCGTCCTCGTCGGGTAGCGTGCTCATCGTCGCCTCAGCGGGCGCCACCGTCGTTGCGTATTTCGTCATGACGGCGCTCGGGTCTCTGCGAGAACCCCGACGGTGGTTGACGGGTGGCATCGATGGTTGACATCGCGCTCGGGGCGCTGTTGGGACTCGGACTGTTCGTTCTCGTGTCGGGTCCCCTCGTTTCGCGGCTGGGAACGCGACTCGCCCCACACATTCGCGACGTCGGAATGCCTCAATCGAGTGCGGCGCACGACAATCCCGCGGTTCGAGTTCTCGCGCTCGTCGCGCGGGTTCCCCGTGCACTGATATCGCGAGGCCCTCGGCGAGGTCGAACCCGGTCCGCGGTGTCCGACGAGATCCCGGCCGTTCTCGACCTCCTCGGGCTGTGTGTGTCGACCGGTTTGACGATTCCGCACGCACTCGAGCGGATTGCGGCCAGTGGCCGGGGAATCCTGCCCGACGAGTGTCGCCGAATCACCGCGGAAATCGGGTTGGGTGTTTCGGTCTCGGACGCGCTTCACGCGAGCGAGGTCCGAGTCGGCCACGCGGGTTGGTCGAGACTCGTTGAACATCTGGAGATCGCGAGGCGACACGGAACACCCCTCATCGACATCATCCGATCGCTCGCCGCCGACGAACAACACGCCGCGGGGCAGAAGCTGTTGGAATCTGCCAGTGCGCGCGAGACGCTCATGATGTTCCCCTTGGTTTTTCTCATCCTCCCGGTCACGGTCATCATGGCCATCTTCCCCGGAGTGACCGCGCTCACGTCGATTTCGTTGTGACGGGAGGTCAGTTCGCGCAATACTGGTGGTGTCGGAAGGGACCCCATGAAGTTTCGCCTCACCATTGCCTTGATCCTCCAGATCGTTGCCATCCTGTTCAGCCTGAACGGTTGGATCGACGCCTTACAGGGTGGTGCAGCGGTTGTCATCGTCGCGTTGCTGACCGTGGCGGCGTGGGCGCTCGGGCGGGTGCGTCTCCCGGTCCTCACCTGGGGGTCACTGCTCGCGGCGATCGTGTTGAGTGCCGTGACGGTGACGCTCTTGGTCATCGCGTATGACCCGATGGCACCGGAGACACAATTCGAGAACAACCCGATGTCCGAGGCGATCTCTGCACTCAACATTGTCTTCCGTGTCGCCTCGGTGGCGGTCATCGCTGGCTCCGTCTTTTACGCGATTCGAATCGGAGACACGCGGCGCCGTTCGTCCTGATGTCCTCTGTGGATAACGCGCGCAGCGGTCAATGACTTTCGACACGCTGGGGGAATGAACAACTCGAGAAGTGAAACTCCCGACCGCGGCGACGTTCCGGGTTGGGTTCTCATCACCCTCATGACCGCCGGTTTGGTCGTCGTGGTGTGGGCGATGGCCGGTCCCGCGCTCGGTGACGTCTTCAACAACGCGATTGACCGCGTGCTGACCCTCTGATGGACCGTCGCGACCGCGGAAGCGCTCCGGTGGAATTCGTCCTCGTCAGCGTTCTGCTCGTTGCCGTGACGTTGGCGGTGCTGCAGATCTCGTTCGTTGCCCACATCCGGTCGATTGCGATTGATTCGGCGATTGCCGGGGCCGCCCACGCGGCTCTTGCGGACACCACCGACACCGACGGTGTTGTCCGCACCGAAGACCTGATTGGGCGGGGTATCGCACGAGGATTGGTGCAGGGTGTCTCGGTGAACTCCGCGCGGGTCGGCAACCGCGAGGTCGTTGTCGTCTCGGCCAATCTGGCCATCCCGATTGTCGGACCGTGGCTACACGTCACGACTCTGGAGGTGAGGGGGCGCGCCTTTCGGGAAGTGCTGTCCAACGAATGAGGCCCCGCCGAAGCGGGGCCTCACCGTAGGGCGAGTTGTTACTTGCTGGCGCGCATCTTCTTCGCGACCTCGATGGCGTCCGAGTACGGAGCCTTCGAGCGAAGGTGAGGACGAGCGACGAGCAGGTACAGACCACCGGGGACCAGCACCGCCACCACGCCGATGAGCGAGATGTTGTCGATGAACCAGTCACCGCTCACTCCGGGCTGGAGCAACCACGAGATTGCCCAGATTCCGTATGCGAGTGCCGCGATGTTGATGATCAGTCCGAACGAACCCAGGGTCCACGGTCCGGCGGGCTTCCAGCCACGGAACCGCTGGATGAGCGACGCGAGGACAACCGACTGGAACGCGATGTAGATGCCGAGAACGGCGAAAGCCGTGATCGGAACCAACGACGCCGGGTTGGCGTAGATGACGACACAGAGCAACATCGGGATGATGCTCGCGACGAGCAGCGCGTTGGTGGGAACCTTGCTGCGGTCCGAGATCTGGCTGAGCCATCCGCTGGCGGGGAGCATCTTGTCGCGCGCGAACGAGTGCAGCAAGCGGCTTGCGGCAGCCTGCAGGCTCAAGCAGCACGAGATGAATGCAACGACAGCAACCACGAGGAACAGGCGTGCGCCGGTTTCTCCGAGGACATCCGCGAGGATCGTTCCGATGGGGTCCGCGTTCTCTCCCGCTGCGGTCGCGGCGAGGAGCTCGGGCGATGCGGCGAGAACGTATCCCGAGAACGATGCGAGGGCCGAGACGCCACCGATGAGGATAGTGAGAATCATGGCCTTGGGAACCTCACGCGCGGCGTCGCCAACCTCTTCGGCGACGTCACCACAAGCCTCAAACCCATAGAACATGAACAGACCGACGAGGGCTGCACCCATGAACGCGGTGCCATAATCAGCCGACGCAAAACCTTCGGTGAAGATGGTGAACTCGTTCTGGCGTTCGAAGAGGAGCAGGTACAGACCCAGTCCGACGACACCAATCAGCTCTGCCGCGAGACCGATGGTCGCGATACGGGCGAGGGTTTTCGTTCCTCCGAGGTTGACGAGAAGCGCGACCACGAGGAGGCTGATCGCAAGGATCAGTGTGAGTTCTGAGGAGACCTCGGTCACACCAAGGACGGTGGCGAGGAAGCCGGTGCCGTATTGCGCAACCGACGCGATCGTCACGAGCATCGCCCAGACGTAAACCCACGCGGCGAGCCATGCGGATCGGCGGCCGGCGAGGCGGCGCATCCATGGATAGATTCCACCGGCGATGGGGAACTGAGAGACGACCTCGCCCATGACGAGTGCGACGAGCATCTGCCCACCGCCGACGATGAGGATCCAGAAGATGGAGCCCGGTCCGCCGGTCATGAGTCCTAGACCGAACAGTGCGTAAATTGCGACGAGCGGCGACAGGTAGGTGAACCCGAGTGCCATGGTGCTCCATACGGTCATGGAGCGGTTGTAGGACCCTTCGTATCCGAGAGCGCTGAGTTGCGCTTTGTCGGCTTGGGCCTTGTCTGACGTAGCCATTGTGACCTTTCGATTGTTGTGGTAAATCGCGAGGTGCCACCGGCGTTGGTTGCACCCCGTTGTGCTGGGGCAAACATAGCGCGTTTTTTTAACTAGTCATAGATGTTTTACGACACGAACATTTGAACTAAATCATTCACTATTGAAGTTTTTATTTTTTCCCCCTAGAATTTACAGCACGGGTCGAATACGGCTCAGTTTTCCGAACAACGAGGTTCACCCGATGTCCACAGAGATTGATGTGCCGTATCTCGATATTTCCGACCCTTCCTTCGCGATGCACTCGGAGGCTGTTCGCGAGGCGCGCGAGCGTCACTGGTACGCGAAGACCAACTACGGTTTCGCTATCCTTCGTCACGGCTACGTCAGTACCTTGCTCAAGGACACGCGCCTCAGCCAGGGGAGCGGCAAGTGGCCCGACCACAACGGGGTCCACTCGGGACTGTTCCACGACTGGTGGACGAAGTGTCTGCTGGTTCTCGAAGGAGAAGACCACCACCGAATTCGCCGGTTGCTCAACCCCGCCTTCTCGTTCCGCCACATTGAGGCGTACGTTCCTCGTTTCGAACAACTCGCCGCGGAACTCATCGACTCCTTCCTCGACCGGGGCGAGCTCGAATTCGTCCACGACTTCGCCGAGCCGTACGCGACGCGAGTGTTGTGCATCCTCACCGGGATCCCCGAGAGCGAATATCCGACCATCGCCCGTATCTCGTCCTCGATTGGGCTTGCCCTCGGAATCACCATCAAAGAGGACCTTCCCGAAATCGAGGCGGCGCTCGCCGAACTCTACGGCTACGCGGAAGCGCTCATTGTCGATCGACAGGCGAACCCCCGCGACGATTTGGTGACGCGACTGGTGGAGGCGAACCGCGACGGCGACAGCCTCAGCGATGACGAATTGCGTAACGCGCTGTGCCTGCTTATTTTCGGCGGGATGGACACCACCCGCAATCAACTGGGACTGGGAATGAAAACCATGATGCAGAACCCCGACCAGTGGGAACTGCTCGCGAAGGACCCCGAACTCGCGCGGAACGCAGTCGAGGAAGTCATGCGGATGAACCCGACGACCACGTGGGTGACGCGCGAGGCTGTGGTCGATTTCGATTACGAAGACCTCCACGCACCCGCGGGTTCCACGGTGCACTTTTTGACGCAGGTGAGTGGGACGGATCCCGCCGCCTACCCCAACCCCGGAATGGACATCACGGCCGAACGGGTTCCTCATTATGGTTTCGGTGGCGGGATGCACCACTGCCTGGGCCACTTCGTTGCCCGAATGGATATGACCATCGCGCTGCGCGCACTGTCACGGCGGATGACCAACGTTCGCGTCAATGGGCGCGACGAATGGATGCCCGATTCGGGCAATACCGGTCCGGTTCACCTTCCTCTGGCGTTTGACAAGCGATAACCTCTAACCACACAAGGAGAAACCCATGCACGTATCCGTAGACCGCGCCAAGTGCGACAACCACGGTCAATGCACGTTTTCGGCCCCCTCCGTCTTCCGACTCAACGATCAGGGAATTCTCGAATACGACGACGATGTGGACGATTCACTGCGGGCCGACGTCGAGGAAGCCGCGGACGTCTGCCCCATGCAAGCCATTTTCGTCACCGACTAGACCGGTTCATCCACAACACCCCACGGACAAAGGAGTCCCCATGGTTTATCAGCTCGGCAGTAGTCCCCTCACGGACAATGACGCCTTCAGCCGTCACCAATCCGCCAACATGCAGCCCGATGTCATCAAAGACCTCGAGCAGAAAATCGCCGCGGCCGGCGTCGAATTCATCTATTACATGCTCCCCACCATTGGCGCCAAGGTGGTCGCCAAGATGGTCCCCGCACGGCACCTTCGTCGAAACCTCGAAAAGGGAATCGCCCTTCACCGCACCGCCGTGGCCGACCTGCAGTCGACCCGCGAGGGAGAACTGATCGGTGGCGGAATCGGCGCACGCGAGATGATTGCGCTGCCCGACCCCGACACCTTCGTCGTGCTTCCATGGGACACCTCGGTCGCCCGCATGCTCTGTCTCGCTTACGAACCGATGCATTTCGCCGAGGTCGGCGGACGCCCACTACAAACCGACTCGCGCGGGTTGCTCATCCGCGCCCACCACGATTTCACCGCCCGCACGGGCTATGAGGTTCGCAGTGGCACCGAGCCCGAAATGATGTGGACCGGCCCCGGACTCGAGGTCATCAAGAAAGAAGGCTCGAGCCCCGCGTACCAGGTGGAAAACCTCGAACGCATGCGCCCCATCTTCAAGCAGGTCGTTCGATACGCCCAAGCATTCGGATTAGACATGATCGAAGGGGACTACGAGGACGACGGACAGTTGGAACTCAACTGGATGTACGACCGGGTCGAACTCACCTCGGATCGTCTCGTCACGTACCGCCAGATCTGCAAGCAGGTTGCGCGCGAGCAGGGGGTCACGGCCTCGTTCATGCCCAAACCGTTCAACGGCCTCATGGGTAACGGCTGCCACCACAACCTGTCGCTGTGGAAAGACGGAGCGAACGCGTGTATCGAGCCGGGAAACACACAAATTCACCTGTCAGAGGTTGGTCGCTGGGCGGTTGGCGGGATGCTGACCCACGCCGCGGACTCGACCGTCATCATGGCGAGCACGGTCAACTCGTACAAGCGTTTTTGGGATGCCGGGCAGTTCGCACCGAGCTCGCCCTCGTGGGGACTCGACTCCCGCGCGGGCATGATTCGAATCTCGTCGATCGGTCGAATGGAATACCGCCAGCCCGACTCGAGCGTGAACCCCTATCTGTCCCACACGGCGCTCCTCGCGTCGATCGAGGACGGTTTGGAACGGAAGATCAATTCGGGAGACCCGCTCACGAATGAGAAGGCGAAGGTCGCGAAGTTTGACCTGATGCCGATGACCCTAGGAGATGCGATCGTGGAATTCGAAGGAAGTGCCCTTCTGAAGAAAGCGTTCCCCGCGGAGTTGCGGGACGTTTTCATCGACCTCAAGAAAGACGAGTGGGCCCGTTACTGCGGGGTCATCACCGAATGGGAGTTCGCACAGTACTGGGAGACCCTGCCGTGAGCCGGGCGCTTCGTCTTGCGTGCATCGACGCCGACGCACCGCCGCTGTTTGACATCAGCCCCGACGGAGTTCACCGAACGGGTTACGAACCCGCCGCTGCCGACCTCGTCGCGAGCGTGATGGGCCGCGAGGTCGAATGGGTCATCACCGCGTGGGACAACATGATTCCGATGGTCCAAAACGGCGAAGTCGATGCCGTCTGGTGTGGACAGGGAATGATTCCCGAGCGCATCGCTCTCGTCGACTTCACCCAGCCCTACGCGGTCTTCAACGAGACGGTGTTGGTTCGCGCCGACGACCCGGCTCGGTCGAACACCGA
>CANKTR010000007.1 GCA_947486475.1 Microbacteriaceae bacterium
CAGGTCAACCTGTCCGAATTCGAGGTGCGCGCCCCACGGCACTGTGTCGCGAAGGTGTTGTTCGATGTGCGTGAATGCCTCGGCCGCGGACTGTCCGGGAGCGATTCGAGCCGAGATTTTCACGGTCACCGAGGGAATCAACGTGTTGGACGCGTTTTGGACACTCGGTGCGTCAATTCCCGTGATGGAAATCGCGGGTTGAAACCACAGGCGGGACAGGATAGGTCCCGCGCCGATGTCACTCACTCCCACTTTGAGACCCGAGTCGTGGATGAGTTCGTCCTTGGTGAAATCGGGAACCGGCGCGTCGTGCGATCGGAGCCCTTTGATGGCGACGGACCCATCGTCGTTGTACAAGCGCGCAAGCAACGTGGTTGTCGCCATCATGGCGTCCGGCACCGCTCCCCCCAGCATTCCCGAATGCGACGCGTGGTCGAGCGTCGAGACGGTGAGCGAGAACGCGACGTTCCCCCGCAGACTCACGGTGAGTGAGGGGATGTCGACGGACCGATTGTCCGAGTCGGCCACGATGATGATGTCGCTTTCGAGGAGTCCGACATGGCGATCGAGAATTGAGGTGAAGGAACGAGAACCGAATTCTTCCTCGCCCTCGATGAACACAGCGAGGCCGATATTGAGGTCGTCGCCGAGTGCCGTCGCCACCGCTTCGAGTGCGGTGAGGTGAACCACGACTCCGGCTTTGTCGTCCGCCGCACCGCGACCGTACAGTCGACCGTTTCGCTCGCTCGGTTCAAAAGGTTCGCTGTCCCACGCTGCGGCGTCTCCCGGAGGTTGAACATCGTGATGCGCATAGAGCAATACGGTGGGGAATCCGGGCTTGGGGGCCCGTCGAGCGAGGACCGCCGGTTGACCGTAACCGGGGCCCTCCGCGTGTGGCTCGGTGACCGTTCGAATCTCGTCGAAGATGCCCAGGGCTCGAATCCGCTCTTCGACAAACGACGCAGATTTTTCCACCTGCGCCCTGTCGAAACCGTCCCACGAGACGCTCGGAATCCGCACGAGTGCGATGAGCGTTTCGACGGCGGACGGAAACGCGGCGGCGATTGACGCACGGAGGGCGTTGAGGGAACGAGGAGATTCTGTCATGACGGTAATCTTAGGAGTACCTAGTGAGAGGAACCGTTGTGAACGACTCCCCCGAAAGCATGCCGTCCGTAGGCAAGGGACACGCAACCCCGAGCCGTAAAGAGCGCGAAGCGGCGAACAAACGCCCGTTGGTCGCGCCTCGTTCGGTGAAGAAAGCCAAATTGACGCGTGAAGAGAAGAACAAGCGCGCGGCGGATCGTATGACCGCGCGTCAGGGTTTCGAAGCGGGTGACGAGCGTTACCTCCCTGCTCGAGACAAGGGGGCCCAGCGGAAGTTCGTTCGCGACTTCGTCGACGCCCGCTACACCGTCGGGGAATTCATGATTCCGCTCATGTTCGCGGTGATCATCGCGACGTTCCTGCCTCAGTACAGCGCGACCGACGGTTCCCAGATTGGGCTCCAGATGACGGTCATCATCGCGATGTACGGCTTTTTCCTGATCGCCGTCTTCGACGCGTTGATATTGGGACGGAAACTCCTGAGGGTTATGGTTGTGAAGTTTGGCGACACTCGCATCGAAAAAGGTCATCGTTGGTATGCCGCAACGCGCGCGTTCCAGTTCCGCCCGCTTCGCGTTCCCAAACCGCAGGTTGTTCGCGGGCAGAAAGTGTCATAACCCGCGCGATAATCCCCTAGTGATTCGGGCGGCCCAGAACGGTCCTTCGTAGAGAAACGCCGTGTAGCCCTGCACCAACGTCGCACCGTCGGCGAGGCGTTCGTGGACGTCGTGCCACGTTTCCACACCGCCGACCGCAATGATGCACAGGTCGCGACCGACGCGCGAACGCAACCGGCGGACCACCTCTGAGGAGCGACGCGTGAGCGGTGGTCCCGAGAGGCCGCCAGCACCCATCGCGTCAACTTCCTCCGCCGGTGTCTGCAAGCCCTCTCGCGACAGCGTCGTATTGGTCGCGATGATTCCGTCCAAACCGATTCGAAGGACCAGATCTGCGATCGCGTCGACGCCTTTGTTCGTCAGATCCGGCGCGATCTTGACCAGCACGGGAGTTGATCCGGCTTCACTCTTCACCACACTCAAGAGTGGCTCGAGCATCTCGATCGCCTGAAGACCCCGAAGTCCCGGGGTGTTGGGAGACGACACGTTGACCACCAGATAGTCGGCGTGCGGCGCAAGGAGGCGAGTCGATGCGAGGTAATCACCGCGGGACTCCGCGACGTCCGTTGCGAGGCTCTTGCCGATGTTCACGCCGACGACAGGTCCCGTGCGACGCCGGAGTCGAGGGGCGACGGCCGCCGCGCCGTCGTTGTTGAACCCCATCCGATTGATCAGGGCACGGTCGGCGAGAAGGCGAAAGAGTCGCGGTCGAGGGTTACCGGGTTGTGCGTGCGCGGTCACCGTGCCGACCTCGATGTGTCCGAACCCCAAGCCCCACAAAATTCGGAAAACTCGAGCGTTTTTGTCAAAACCCGCTGCGAGCCCGAAGGGAGACTCGAATTCGAGTCCGAGTGTCCTGACTCGAACCGCCCGCGACGGAGCCGTGAAGGCGCGCAACGGGCGGGTTAGTCCGAATCGCTGCGCCCACCGCAGCATCGACACGACCGTTTCGTGCGCGTGTTCCGCATCCATCCGGGCGAAAATCACGCGGAAAATGAGCTGATACATTAAGGCGATTCCGGTTTCGAACGTTCCTCGAGCCGCAGCACCGCGATCGCCGATTCGAAGTCGTCGAGGGATTCAAAGGCCTGATACACACTCGCGAAGCGCAAATAGGCGACCGAGTCGATAGTGCGCAACTCGGGCAGGATCGACAATCCGATTTCGTTTGAATCAATTTGAGACACTCCCGTTGCGCGAATGTTTTCCTCGACTCGTTGGGCCAATCCCGCCAAATCGGCGTCAGTAACGGGTCGACCCTGGCATGCCTTTCGCACTCCCGAGACTATTTTTTCCCGCGAGAAGGCCTCGATTACGCCGTTGCGTTTGATGACGGAAAGACTGGCGGTCTCGAGCGTGGACCACCTCCCCGAACAATCGGGACACTCCCGCCTCCGACGAACCGACAACCCGTCGTCGGATGTTCGCGAGTCGATGACGCGCGTGTCGGTGAATCGGCAAAAGGGACAGAACATTGTCTTACCTCTCGAATCGGGCGGTTATCGCGTCGCCGTGGGCGGGTAGGTCTTCGGACCGAGCGAACGTCACGACGGCGTCCGCTACCTCGTGAAGCGCGTCACGAGTGTAACGAACCATTTGCCGGGACCGAAGAAAGGTGTAGGGGCCCAGTCCCGCCGCGCGTCGCGCGTGCCCTTGGGTGGGAAGGACGTGGTTGGAGCCCGCGAGATAGTCCCCCAATGCAACGGGTGTCGACGAACCGACGAAGATGACTCCCGCGTGACAAATGCGTCGTGCCACATCGTCGGCATCAACGGTGTGAATTTCGAGGTGCTCGGGTGCATAGGCGTCTGACACGGCGATGGCATCGTCGAGCGAATGCACGACAATCACACGCGACTGGTCGCCGTTGAGTGCCGCTTCAACCCGAACACGGTGGTGAGCGAGCGCGGCGCGGGCTGCTGTCCGTTCGACTACCCGCTCGGCTAACTGTGGCGATGTCGTCACCAACACAGCGCTCGCTTGTTCATCGTGTTCCGCCTGTGAGACAAGGTCAGCCGCGATGAGATCGGCATCAGCAGAGTCGTCCGCGATGATGAGAATTTCGGTCGGACCCGCCTCGGAATCAATCCCGACAACGGCGGAAACGGCGCGTTTCGCTGCGGATACGTAGTGATTTCCCGGACCCGTGATCACCGAGACCGGTTCAAGTTTAAGGCTCGGCACTCCGAAAGCGAGTGCCCCAATCGCGCCCGCTCCCCCCATCGCATAGACCTCGTCGACACCCAGAATCTTCGCGACGGCAGCCACCGTGGGATGAACCGAACCGGCGTGGTCGCGCTGTGGTGGGCTGACGAGTGCAATCGACCGCACTCCCGCCACCTGCGCGGCGACCACGTTCATCACCACGCTGGACGGGTACACCGCCTTACCGCCGGGTACATAGAGCCCGACTCGATCGACCGGAATCCAGTGTTGTTCGATGACGGCTCCGGGTGACAGTGTCGTGATGGACGGCGGCGGCACCTGTGCCCGCGATGCCGTCGTCACCCGTTCGATGGAAATCGCAATCGCCTCCCGCAAAGCGGGATCCAACTCCGACGCTGCGCGGGCGAGTTCCGCATCGGAAACTCGAATCGATTCGGGGGAACCGCCGTCAAACCGTTCGGACTGTTCGCGAAGCGCACGCTCGCCGCGGATTCGCACATCCTCCACGAGTTCCGTCGCGGCGTCGGCGACCGACACATCGGACACCGTCGCCCGCGGGACAAGACCTCTGGCCTCGGCGGCGGACAGAGGTCCGGTCGGAGCGGTAATGATGGTCAGCATGTAGCCCCATGCTACCGTTCGGGAATAATGGGTGCGCATCTGCCCTTGAAAGGAATGTGACCATCGTGACGCCTCAGGACGTATTCCTCGCATCGTTTTCGCTACATCCCGCAGGCGTCGCGGTGATCACGGGACTTCGTGATGACGGTACCCCCGTCGGCTTCACGGCCACGTCACTCTCATCCTTTTCCTCTAACCCGCCCCGCGCGAGCTTCAATATCGCCCAGCACGCGAGTTCATTCGACGCAATCGAGGTCGGCCGAAAACTGTTGCTTCACCTTCTGGCGTCTGACCAAATCGACTTGTCCCGCACAATGGCCGGTGATTCACGCGAACGCTTCGCCGGAACCAACTGGAAGGCAGGGTTGGGTGGGCTACCTCAGTTCGCGGGCGTCCGAGCGGAACTGTTGGCCACGATCGTCGCCGTCACTCCCGTCGGCGAGAACGCGGCGGTTGTGGTGGAGATCGAGGGTGGCAAGACCCACCCCGATCGGCCGCCGCTGGTGTACGTCGAGCGCCGGTACCACGTTGTCGGCGATGCGATCTCGGATTAGACGAAGCAGTTGGGTCCCAGCGTGCGTTTGAGTTCGCCGTACAACGGGCCGCTCACCGTCACCGTGTGGGGCAGCGTGAAAACTTGCACTCCGGTCGGGTGTTGAAGTTGTAATTCGATTTCGGCGTCCCCTGGATAGCGTCTCAAGACCTCGTCGAGTTCATTAATCAGGGTGGTCGTTGCCCTGTCGGCGGCGACCTGGACTCGAAGCATCGTCACCTCCGAATTGTTGACACTGTCGAGGTGTCGGACTGTCCGAACCATCACCGAGAGAAATTGGTCTCGAAGTCGAACTCGACCACTGATCGCAACGAGAGAATCGTTGGTGAGGAGCGGCCGAAGGTCTTCGTACGATTTGCCCAGAATGGACAAATCGATTGACCCGGACATGTCCTCCAAGACGGCCGATGCGTATTGCTTTCCGGAATTGCGCGCCGTTCGATGATCGACGTTTCGAAGCAGTCCCGTCAACGTGATGACATCGTCTTCGGACGCACCCTGCAATTCCCATTCGATTTCGTCGCCCTCGTTTTCCGACACTTTGGGCGCGGCGACGAGATCGCTGACATAGTGCGTTCGTTGGCGTTTGAGATTTGACTCTTGTCCGTTGAGCGGGTGGTCCGAAACGTACAGTCCCAGCATCTCGCGCTCGAATTCGAGTTTGGTTTTCCGCGGCCATTCGGGTCGATCCGGGATCAATCGAACCGGTTCATCGAACAATTCCCCGAAATCAAAACCAACATCCCCTTTCGAGGCGTCCTTCTTGTCTCGAATTGCGTCGTCAATAATCTTCTCGTGAACCTCGATGAGCGCTCGACGTGAATGACCGAATCGATCGAACGCACCCGATTTGAACAGAGCTTCGACCGTTCGCTTGTTGAGCGCGGGCAGCGGCACACGCTCGAGAAAGTTTTGGACCGAGGTGAACTCGCCGCCCGCTGAGCGCTCGGCCGTGATGTGTGCGACGACCGACTCACCGACATTTTTGATCGAACCCAAGCCGAAGCGCACATCGTCCCCCACTGCAGCGAAATACAGATCGGATTCATTGATGTCGGGAGGCAACACGGTCACGCCCATCCGGCGCGCTTCGACAAGGTATCCACCCAACTTGTCACGATCATCTCCGACAGAGGTCAACAGCGCGGCGACGAACTCCGCCGCATAGTGGGCTTTCAGGTACGCCGTGAAGTACGCGATGACACCATAAGCGGCGGAGTGCGACTTGTTGAAGGCGTAATCCGAGAACGGAACCAGAATGTCCCAGAGAGTAGTGATCGCGGGTTTCGTAAATCCGCGTTCCAGCATCCCTTCGGAAAATCGCGGGAACTCCTTGTCGAGGGCTTCTTTACTCTTTTTACCCATCGCACGCCGCAAATTATCCGCTTGACCGAGCGTGTATCCCGCAACCCGCTGGGCGATCTCCATCACCTGTTCTTGGTAGACAATCAGACCGTAGGTCGGACCGAGGATGTCGTTCAACACCTCTGCTAATTCGGGGTGAATCGGGGTGATGGGTTGTTGCCCCTGTTTGCGCATCGCATAGTTGGTGTGGCTTTTCGCCCCCATCGGACCCGGGCGATACAGCGCAAGTACGGCGGAAATATCGCCGAAATGGTCGGGGCGCATTTGTTTGAGAAGTTGCCGCATCGGCGGTGAATCCAACTGGAAAATCCCGAGGGTTTCGCCGGTTGCGAGCAGGTCGTACACCGCGGCGTCATCGAACGGGAGTTCCTCTAACACGAGTTCGACCCCGCGGTTTCGGGAAATGTTGACGAGTGCGTCGTCGAGAATGTCCAGGTTTCGAAGTCCGAGGAAATCCATCTTGATTAATCCGAGTTTTTCGCACGAGGGGTAATCAAACTGGGTGATTATCTGCCCGTCATTGTCACGCATCATCAGCGGAACGATTTCGGCGAGAGGTGTGTTCGACATAATCACCCCCGCCGCATGGACGCCCGTGTTTCGTTTGATGCTTTCGAGGCCGAGCGCCGTCTCGAACACGGCCCGTGTGTCGGTCGAGGTTTCGACAACTTCGCGAAATTGTTGTGCTTCTTTGTAGCGCTGGTTGTCGGTGTCGTACATCTCGGACAGGGACATGTCCCTGCCTTGCGCCATCGCCGGCACGGCCTTCGACAGCATTTCTCCCATGCCGTAAGGAAAACCCATCACCCGCGCGGCATCTTTCAACGCCTGTTTCGCCTTGATGACGTTGAATGTTGCGATTTGCGCAACGCGGTCCGAACCGTACTTCTCCGTCACATACCGTTTGACATCGTCGCGTCGGCGAGTGGAAAAGTCGATATCGAAGTCGGGCATCGACGCACGTTCCGGATTCAAAAATCTCTCAAAAAGCAGGCCGTGCTCGAGTGGGTCGAGATCGGTGATTCGCATCGCGTACGCCGCCAGGGAGCCGGCACCCGAGCCGCGCCCGGGTCCCACGCGAACGCCGTTGTCCCTCGCCCAGCGAACGAAGTCGGCGACGACGAGGTAGTACCCGGGGAAGCCCTTCGAATTGATGACCTCGATTTCATATCGTGCCCGCTGTTCGATTTCGGGGGTCAGCCCGGCCGGATAACGGAAGTCGAGCCCTGCCCAGACTTCGCGTTCGAAAGCGACAGATTCGGTTTCGGCTGCTGCTACCGGAAAAGTCGGCATGTGGTTCGCTGTGGTGTCAAACGTGACGTTGCACCGCTCAGCGATCAGGAGTGTGTTGTCCGCTGCTTCAGGATGGTCGGGGAACAACGAACGCATCTGTGCGGCGGACTTCAGGTAGTACTCCTCGGAATCAAACTTGAATCGTTTTTCGTCCAACAGCGTGGTGGCCGATTGAACGCAGAGCAGCGCTGCGTGGGATTTTGCCTGGTGCTCGTGGGTGTAATGCAGGTCGTTCGTCAGAACGAGCGGAAGGTCCAGTTCCTTGGCTAACCGCAACAGGTCCTTGATCCCCTGCCGTTCGATGGGTAACCGGTGGTCCATGATTTCGATGAAGAAATTTTCTTTCCCGACGACGTCACGCATCGTGGCGGCGGCCAACTTCGCGCCCTCATAATCACCCAATCGGATTTTGGTCTGGATTTCTCCCCCAACGCAGCCACTGGTCGCGATAATTCCCTTGTGATGGGTGCTCAAGAGATCCAGGTCAACTCGGGGTTTCTGGTAGAAACCCTCGATGTAGGACGCACTGGACATCGAAAACAGGTTGTGCATGCCCTCGGTTGTTTCGCTCAACAGAGTCAGGTGGGTGTACGCACCTTTACCCGAAACGTCATCATCGCTCCCCTCCGACCACAACACGGGTTTTTTGTGGTGGCGGCTTTCCGGCGCGAAATAGGCTTCCATGCCGATAATCGCCTTGATGTCCCTGGCCTTGGCCTGCTGCCACATCTCGAATGCGCCGAACATATTGCCATGGTCCGTGATCGCAATCGCATTCATGCCCTGTTCGACCGTGGCATCGAGCAAAACGTCGATCCGCGCCGCGCCGTCCAGCATCGAGTTGTCCGTGTGTACGTGAAGATGAACAAACGAACTCGACACGGGCAGTCCTTTCGGGGTCGGCGGACTTTTAGTTTAGGTCGGTCTTCCCCGCACGCGGTGAGGCGCGTCAGCGCGTTGCGAGCAGATTGAGCGAATTCACCAAATCCGGGGCATAGTCGCTCGTGATGTCAAGGTCACGACCGTTGACCGGGTGTTGAAAACGGAGTCGGACGGCGTGCAACCACTGACGAGTGAGCCCCAACTTCCCGGCGAACACGGGATTCGCACCGTACAGCGTGTCCCCGACCAACGGGTGCCGTTGAGCAGCCATGTGCACTCGAATCTGATGGGTGCGACCGGTCTCGAGTCCGACCGTCAACAGTGTCGCACCGACATAGCGGGTGAGGGTGTCGAAGTGTGTCACCGCACTCCGACCGTCATGAGTGATTGCGAATTTCCACGCCGAACCGGGATGCCGGCCGATGGGCGCGTCGACGGTCCCCTCGGATGGCGCCATATCGCCCTGAACCAGCGCGTGATAATCCTTGGTCACGCTTCGGTCTTTGAACTTTCGTTTGAGGACGGAATAGGCGACTTCACTTTTCGCCACGATCATGAGTCCCGAGGTGCCCACGTCGAGGCGGTGAACAATCCCTTGTCGCTCGGGAGGACCGGAGGTTGAAATTCGATACCCTGCGCCCGCCAGCGCTCCCAGAACGGTGTCTCCCTCCCAACCGAGCGAGGGGTGAGCCGCAAGAAAAGGCGGTTTGTTGATGACAACGAGATCGTCGTCGTCGTACATGATCTGCATGTCGGCGATAACAACCGGAACGATCTCGGGTTTACGGGGGTCATCCCAGGTGATGGACAACAACGATCCGGACAACAGCCGCGTTGATTTTGACGCCACTCGCCCGTCGATTTCGACCCCGCCGCGGTCGATGACCTCACCCGCAAAAGTACGGGAGAACCCGAGGAGTTTCGCGACGGCGACGTCGACCCGCTCGCCAACGAGACCGTCGGGGACAGAAAGGCTTCTGTGCTGAGGCATCGTCACTAGAACGAGCCGGCCGATTCCTGCCCGCTGTTCGCCAGATCCGCCAGTTGCTTTTCGAGGTGCTGCCGGAGGTGTTGGCGATATTCCTTTTCAAACAACTTGAGTCGCTCGATTTCTCGTTCGACCGCGATTCGCTGTTGGTCGAGCACGTTGATTTCGTTGCGTTGACGAAGTTCGGCTTCTGCCAGCATCCGCGTGACCTGGTTCTTGCCCTCTTCGATGATTCGGTCGCGTTCGGCGAATCCTTCTTGGATGTGCTGGTCGTGCAGTTTGCGCGCCAATTGCAACAACTGACTCGAGGTACCGGATTCGGCAGCGCCGAGTATGGGGCTGGCCGCAGCAATCGAGCCGCCGCTTCGCTGGAGCTCTGCCACCCGAGACTCGGAGGCGAGCAATTTTTGGTTCAGCCCATCATTCTCAATCTGGATTCGGCGCAGTTCCTTCACGACCTCGTCGAGAAAGTCGTCAACATCGTCGGGATCGTAACCGTCGCGTTTTGTCGTGAACTGTTTATTGACAATGTCTTCAGCGCTCAGCATCGTCAGACCTCTTCCCTGGGGCAACCGATTTACCGGATGTCAACACTTTACCGAGAAACCTATCTCACGAGGGACATTGCGATATAGACCGCGAACAGCACGATCGTCCAGGCGAGGTCAATCGCGACCGAACCAATGCGCAACGGCTTGACGAAACGACGCACGAAATTGATGGGCGGATCGGTCGCGGTGAAGGCCGTTTCGGCGATGACAAGAACAATTCCACGTGGGCGCCACTGTGGCGCTACTTGCCGAACCCATTCGGCGATGAAGCGGATCCACATCAGCGCCGAATACAGCCAGAGAACGGTCCAGAGAATGGAACCAATAGATGGCATGAACTAGGCCAGGAGTTCTTCGTCGCTCGTTGCCTGCAGGCTGTTCTGGTCGAGCTCGTCGTCAAACTGCTCGATTCCGGCAGGGGTCAACATGAACACCTTGAGCGAAACCTTACGAATCGTTCCGTCAAGTCCCTGAACCAGCCCGCTCATGAAGTCGATAAGACGACGAGCGTCCAGGTCCTGCATGTACGACATGTCGACAATGATGGGCGAACCGCCCGCGAACGTCTCTGCGATCCCGGAGGCGTCGCTGGTGTAGCGACGAGGGCGCATCGTGTGAATCACGGAGTAGGCGGGTTCGTGGCGCGAGCGCGAGAGGGACCGGACGGGCGCTGCGGGGCGAACCACTGCCGAGCGTATCTCGGGGCGGACGCTCATTCGAGGTGCGCGCTGTTCCGTTGCAGAATCGATGAAGCCCAAATAGGCGAGTGTTTTCCTCATGATGATTGTCCTCTCCTTGAGGTTTTCCCCAGATTAACCCGAAATCGGGCGTTTCCCCGTAATGGACGTCCCAATCCGAAGGTGTGTCGCGCCGTGTCGAATCGCCTGTTGCCAATCGGCGCTCATTCCCGTCGAAATCGAGGACGCGTTCGGGTGAGCCTGGAGCAGAATCTGCGACATCGTTGCGACGCGCTCAAACGCGTCCGCGGGATCGACCTCTTGGGGGGCCACCGCCATCACTCCGAGCAGGTCAATCGTTTCGGTCGATGCGATCCGGTCGGCGAGTTGGAGCATCGCGTTCGCGTCGTCCACTCCACCTCGACCCGGATCGTCGGTGAGGTTCAACTCGATAAACCCGCTCACGCGGTGTTCCAACTTCGCGAGTGCGTCGACCACGCTGTCGCGATCGAGGGAATGCAACACCGACGCGTACTGCGCAATCGCCCGCGCTTTGTTGGACTGAATCTGACCAACGAAATGCCAGGTGAGGTCGAGTTCCGTCAGCTCAGCAACTTTGGGTGCGGCGTCTTGGTGTCGGCTTTCACCGAAGTGTCGAGCCCCCGCGGTGAACAGCTCGCTCACCACCGACGCGGGATGAAACTTCGTCACCACCACGAGAGTGACCTCGTCCGCAGACCGTCCGGCGCGTGCGCATTCCGCAGACAACTCGGCCGTGATTGACTGCCACCGTTCGGCGACGTCGGTCATGACGGCTACTGCAGGAACTTCGGGAGATCGAAATCGGTCGACCCGTCGAATTGGTCGGTCAACGTCGGGATCTCTGTCGTCTGGTGAAGGTTGGCGAACTGACTGCGCTCCAGTTCCTCGTCCAGCGTCTGGAACGAGTCCACGGAACCTGTCCGGTCGACCCGCACGGTGTCACGCTCATCGAATCCTGCGGCGATGACGGTGACACGGACTTCATCGCCGAGAGTGTCGTCGATTGACATTCCCCAGATGTAGTTGGCTTCGGGGTGAATGACACCGGTGATGAGAGAGGCCGCTTCGCTCACTTCAACCATGGACAGGTTGGAGCCACCCTGGAAGGACAGCAACACTCCGTGCGCACCGTTGATTGTCTGATCGAGCATCGGCGACGCGATGGCCATCTCTGTCGCTTTGATCGCGCGTTCTGCACCGCGCGCACTCCCGACGCCCATCAGTGACGTTCCCGCGTTCAACAAAACGCTCCGAACATCGGCGAAGTCGAGGTTGATGAGCCCCGGGTTGGTGATGAGGTTGGCGATGCCCTGCACGCCCGACAGCAGCACCTCGTCGGCGATGGCGAATGCCTCCGTGACGGAGACACTGGGATCGGCCAATTGCAGCAGTCGTTCGTTCGGCACGACAATGAGGGTGTCCACTTCAGCGCGCAGTCTTTCCACGCCGACCTCGGCTTGTTCGCGCCGGCGACGAGCTTCGAACCCGAAAGGAGTGGTGACCACTCCGATGGTGAGCGCGCCGATTGACTTGGCGATACGAGCGATGACCGGGGCTCCGCCCGTACCGGTACCGCCCCCTTCGCCCGCCGTGATGAACACCAGATCCGCACCCGTGAGGCTCTCTTCGATTTCCGTTGCGTGGTCTTCGGCTGCGCGACGACCAATTTCGGGATCGGCGCCCGCACCCAGCCCGCGGGTGAGTTCCCGACCGACGTCGAGCTTGACGTCCGCGTCGCTGTTGAGAAGCGCCTGCGCGTCGGTGTTGACCGCGATGAACTCGACACCTTTGACACCACCGTCGATCATGCGGTTCACCGCGTTGACGCCGCCGCCACCCACGCCGACAACTTTAATGACGGCAAGGAAATTGTTGCTTGCGGATGCCATGGCTTCCTCCAACGTTCAGGCTCAACTTGAAGTCGAGACTATTTCAACCCCTTCGGGCTCCCACACGGTAGTCACGGCTTTGCGCCATACCGCGCAACGCGGTCGGCGTGTCGCATTCTAAGAAATGGGTTGAAGAACGATGTTGTCGGGGGCCGAAACGTCGATTTCGTAGCGTCCGAATCGCGCGTTCGCCACCTCCAACGCTCGCTCCATCACCGACAACTTCAACAGCGAGTCATTCGGCGACCCCCAAATGATCTGGTGCCCTGTGCCACGAAGCTCAAAACGCACGCTGTCCCGTGTCGTTGCGGAGATAACCGCGATACTGTGACGGACCGATGAGGGGAAGGATGCGAGCGTCTCGGCGATTGCCGCGAAGCCGCGGTCGGAGGTGGTGGGAACATCAATCTCGGGTAAACGTGGCGGCTTGATGTCCTGCGTATCGATGACAACACCCGCAACATCGACAACCGTCCAACCACCGTCCGCCACCAAAACGCCAATGGCCTGTCGCTCAACAACCCGAATCACGAGAGTGTGCGGCGGTTGAAGTTCCGTCGCGAACGATTGAATCCGCGGAACAGTGCTCAGGCGGTCCCTGATGGCGTCGAAGTTTATCGCGGCGAGCGGCTGCCCAATCTGGTCCGCTGCGGCTCCGACGATCACGTCTTCGGGAACAGCGTCCCGACCCTTCACCACGATGGTCGTGAGCGTCAGCAGGGGTGACATCACAATCCCGGTCACGAGCAACGCGACGCCCAACAGAGTGCCGATACTGATCACGACAATGGACCGTCGGCGGCGTCTCCGCGCGGTGAACCGATGTGAGTCGTCGTCGAATCGCTGAGGCGACGGCGACGGCGACACCACCCTGTTGCGTGTTACGCCGACAGTGGCCGCCACTCGCGATTGCCGCCGCGGCATCGGTTGGCCGGGGAAATCCGGTCTTCTCACCCCAACTCCAACTCCGCGAGCACGGTGGGAATTATCCGATAGACGTCACCGCACGACAGGGTCATAATGATGTCGCCCTCTCGCGCGTATTCCGCTGCAACGTGTGCTGCCTCTGACCAATCAGGGCAGAATCGCACCTGTTCGGCGTCAGTGAAAGCGGCGGACACGAGCGCGCCCGTGACACCCTCAATCGGATCTTCGCGCGCGCCGAAAACGTCTAGGACGATAGTGAAGTCCGCGCCACGTTCATATTCGCGGGCAAAATCTGCGGCCATGTCCCGAGTGCGTGAATACAGATGCGGTTGATGTACGGCGATGACCCGACCGGCACCGACGACACTTCGCGCCGTGTCCAACGCCGCACGGACTTCTCGCGGATGGTGGGCGTAATCGTCATAAACCCGAACACCACGCACCGTTCCGTGGAGTTCAAATCGCCGGCCGGTTCCCCGAAATTGCTCGAGTGCCGAACACGCCTGTCCGAAGGGCACCCCCAGCGACACGAGCACCGCAACTGCGCCGGTGGCATTGACCGCGTTGTGCGCACCCGCGACGGCGAGTCGGAGCTCGCCGACCTCACCCGCGTGAAAAATTCGCGCCGAGACTCCGTCTGCCGTGGACCGTATGTCCGCAACCCGGAAATCCAGGCCCTCCGATTGGCCAAACGTGACGATCGGACGGGTAAACCGAGGCATGAGTCGCACTATCGAGGGGTCGTCACCGGAAACCACTACGCTCTCGCTGCACCCGTTTGCGAAGGCAACAAACGCGTCCTCGAACGCGGATTCCGAACCGTAGTGGTCCAGGTGATCCGAATCGATATTCGTAATGAGCCCCAGTGCCGTCGGATACATCACGAAAGACCCGTCCGACTCATCCGCTTCGATGACGAACTCTGAATCGGCACCGGACGCTGCGGACACGCCGAGGTCCGCAAGCACTCCCCCGTTGACGAAGGACGGGTCACGTCCGACCGCCCGAAGTGCGGAGACGATCATCGCCGTTGACGTTGTTTTTCCGTGCGCTCCGGCCACGGCCACAACTCGGGATTCCCGAACAAGCCAGTTCAGCGCATTCGAACGGTGAAGGATCCGAATTCCGTTCGCGATTGCCCACTGATATTCGGGATTGTCCGTCCACAGGGCACCCGTGACCACCACGGTGTCCGCTTCCTGAACGGCGACCGGGTCGTGACCAATCTGGATCGGGACTCCGATGGCACGCAGCGCCGTCACCGTCGCCGAATCCGCCCGATCGGAACCGGACACCGAAACCCCGCGGTCGACAAACATCCGCGCGATTCCACTCATTCCACTGCCACCAATTCCGATGAAGTGGACTCGCCCGAGATTGTCCGGAAGTTCGGCGAAAAGATCAGGGGCAATCACGATTACACCCTAACCCCGCGATGTCGTGGCGACCGCGAACACCATCGCTGCGAGGCGATCCGCGCCGTCGCGAATTCCCGCGTTGGCTGCTCGACGGGCCATATCGGCTCGACGCGGGGTATCGCCCAGAAGGGGAATCAGCGACGTCCGAATCCAATCCGGTGAAAAGTCTTTATCGGCGCACAATAGTGCGCCACCCGCGCTCACGCTGCCGCGGGCGTTGAGTTCTTGTTCACCGTTTCCGACCGGGTACGGCACAAATACCGCGGGAATTCCGAGTCCGGCGAGTTCCGAGACGGTCGCCGCGCCCGATCGGGCAATCACCAGGTCAGCGGCGGCAAGCGCCAAGTCCATGCGATCGCAGTAGGGCATAGGGTGATACCCCGCGACGTGCGGATCGACAAAGTCGCGGGACTCGCCGACCGTGTGGATGACCTGCCACCCCGCCGCCACAATCTCGTGAATCGAATTCACGATGGTCGAGTTGATTCGGGCTGCTCCCGTCGAACCGCCCGTCACGAGCACAACAGGCCGACGAGAATCGAGACCCCAGTGAGCGATGGCCACACTACGGCCAGCCGTGCGGTCGAGGCGGGCGATCTCGGACCGAATCGGCATTCCCGTTCGAACGGCGTTTCGGAGGGGGGTCCCCTCGAACGTGACAGCCGTGTGGTCCGTCAATCGCGAACCCAGTCGATTGGCAATTCCGGGCAGTGCGTTCGCCTCATGAACCACCAGTGGAATTCCCTCCCGCCGAGCGGCGAGATAGGCGGGAGCGGCGGCATATCCGCCGAATCCGACAACGACCTCGACCTGGCGACGCGCAATGAGTGCCCGCACCTGTCGGACAGCCCTGGCAAAACGCCACGGAAAGCCCAGCGCGGACATCGACAGGCGTCGAGGGAACGGCACACGCTCAATGGTGACGAGTTCATAACCGCGCTCTGGCACAAGCCGCGCTTCGAGGCCCTCCGCCGTCCCCAGGACGATGATGGTGGCTGCGGGTTCACGCGCCCGAAGTGCATCGGCCGTTGCCAACAAGGGATTGACGTGACCGGCGGTTCCGCCACCCGCGAGAAGGAAGACGGTCACCTGTAACGCTCCTCGTGGCGCACACAACTGATGACGACACCGATCGCGAGAATAATGGCAAGAAGTGCGGACCCGCCCGATGAAATGAAGGGAAGCGGGACGCCAAGCACCGGCAGAAGATTCAGAACGACCGCGATGTTCACGAATGCCTGGCCGATAACCCAGACGAAAACTCCGCCGATGAGCACTCGAGTCAATGGTTGCGGAAACTGGCGCACCAAACGAATCAACGTCACGGCGAGGGCAAGGAATAGCGCGATCAACGCGATCGCGCCCACCATTCCCAGTTCCTCGCCGACGATGGCGAAGATGTAATCGGACTCGGCGTGAGGCAGCCACGACCACTTCGCCCGCGAACTCCCCGGTCCGACTCCGAACACACCTCCGGCGGACAGAGCCCACAACCCGTGAATTGTTTGCCAGCAGATGGTTTCGTAATCTTCCGGCGCGCATCCTCGTAGCCACGAGGAAAAACGCTCGCCTCGGCTGGAACCACCCAGATTCAACATGATGAGCGCGAAGCCCAGCCCGAGTCCGGCCAGGGTCCACAGGGCGCGGGCCGGGACACCCGCGAAAACCATCATTCCCAAGGAAATCATTCCCAGAATGATCGTGGTTCCCAGATCCTGTCCCCACATCACGAGCAACAGCGGGATGCCGACCCACAACCCCGCCTCGCGCCAGTAAACCAGCGGGGCATCGATGAGGTGTTCGTTGTCGTGAATCCACGACGCGAACCAGACGATGATTGCGAGTTTGAGGAATTCGGAGGGCTGAACAGAAACTCCGAAGAGCGTGATCCAGTTGGTGTTCCCGCCGTACGATTGGCCGTAAATCAGGACCGCGATTTGCAGTGCCACACCGATCATCACGAAGTAATTGCGCCCCGCCTGCCAAAACTCCAACGGGAGGCGGGCAACGAACAGGGCGAGTCCGCTCCCCGCGACCGCGATGGCGGTCTGCATCCACGCCTCGGCGTAGAAATTCCCGTCGTTCTGAAGTCCACTCGTCACCGACGACGCCGACAACACCATGAACAGCCCAAACAGAGTGAGTAAGGCCGTGATAGCGGCGAGTGTCGTGACAATTGGCGAGTCCCCCGCGAAGGGGTTTCGCAGTGCGAATCGCCCGCTCAAGACGCTACTCATCGGTCGCATTCACGATCGCACGAACGGCCGCGTGAAATTGGCGCCCGCGCTCCGCGTAGTCGATGAACTGGTCCATGGACGCCGCCGCCGGAGCGAGTAACACGGTGTCGCCGGCTCGAGCCACCGACGCCGCGACACGGACCGCTTCGCCCATCACGTCCTCCGAATCAATCTCCTGAAATGGCACGTCGGGTGCCCACTCCTCCATCACCCGGCGCGGCTCGGCCCTGTCCGCACCAATAGCGATGACCATTCGAAGCCGCGAGGCGTGCGCCTGCACCAGTTCGTCGATGTGAGTCCCCTTGAAGAGACCACCGACAATCCACACAATCGAGGGAAAGGACCGAAGCGACGCATTGGCCGCGTGGGAGTTGGTCGCCTTAGAATCGTTCACCCAGGTGATTCCGCCGAATTCCGCAACGGTCTCACATCGGTGGCTGTCGGGTTCGAAGGTGTCGAGTCCCGCGGCAATGGCCTCGGCGGTCGCCCCGACGCACAGCGCCATCCCTGCGGCCGCGAGAATGTTGAGAATCATGTGCGGGGTTGCATAACCAATTTCGGCAAGATGGTCGATCGTGGTCAGTTCTTGTGCTTGATTTCGGCGGTCGACAATAAACGCTCGATCGACGAGCAGGCCGTCAACCGTCCCCAATTCGCCCGTGTCGGGAGTCTGTAACCCGAATCCAATCGCCTCGCACCCCTCGTCAACGTTCGCTTCACGAACAAGCTGCTCGGTCACGGGGTCGACGCGGCTGTAGAACACCGCCCGCCCCGTGTTTTCGTACACCGCACCTTTTGCGGCACGGTACGCCTCCGCAGATCCGTGCCAATCCAGATGGTCGTCCGCGATGTTCAGACAGGCACTCGCAATGGGTCGAAGAGCCCCGGCGCCAACCGTCGGCAGCCAGTGCAATTGAAAACTCGACACCTCGACGACGAGGAAGTCAAAACCCGTCGGGTCGCGGACCGCGTCCAGGACGGGGACTCCGATGTTCCCGACCGCCGCGACGCGAAAACCCGCCGAGGACAGAAAGTGTGCGGTCAGTTGCGTGGTGGTGGTTTTCCCGTTGGTGCCGGTAATCAAAATCCACTCCGCAGCGTTGACCTTGTCCCGAACCCTCCACGCCAATTCGATGTCGCTCCACACGGGGATGTGCTTCTCCCCTGCCCACGCGACCACGGGGTGACCCGGGAGAATTCCCGGACTCACGATGACAAGGTCGGGGTCAGCGTCTTCGGCTCGAGCAACCATGTCGACCGCATCCGGCGTAATCGCGAACGGAATCCCCAGTGCATCGAGAATCCCGCGGTGCTGGGCCGACGCACCTTCGGTCACCACGAGCGGCACGCACCCGAGCTCCCAGAGCGTGTCCGCGACGGAAAAACCCGAAACACCCAAGCCAACGACGAGCACCTTCAACTCGGTCCAGTCGGCGTTCCAGCTGGTCAGGCCCGCCACGCGCGACACTATCGACTCGCCCACTCGAGATAGAAGAGTCCAACCCCCACCGCGCCGCCCAGCCCGCCAATCAGCCAGAACCGCACGACCACAGTGATTTCCGCCCACCCTTTCAATTCAAAGTGGTGGTGGAGCGGGCTCATCAGGAAGATCCGTTTGCCTTTTGTCGCCTTGAAGTACGCGCGCTGGACAATCACCGACCCCGCCACGATGACGAAAATCGAACCGATGAGGACGATGAGCAATTCGGTCCGCGTGAGAATTGCCAATGCGGCAATCGCACCCCCGAGACCGAGTGAACCGGTGTCCCCCATGAAAATTTGAGCGGGTGTTGTGTTCCACCAGAGGAAACCAATCGTGCTCGCCGCAATCGCCGCCGCAATCGCCACCAAATCCAGCGAATCTCGGACGTCATAGCACTTGTAGGCGACCTCCGGGTCAAGCCCGGGGGCAAAACACGACTGGTTGAACTGCCAGAAGCCGATGATGACATACGCGGCGATTGCGAGAATTGCGCTCCCCGACGCGAGCCCGTCCAAACCGTCGGCGACGTTGACCCCGTTTGCGGTCGAAATCACGATGAGGTTCGTCCACAGAACGAACAGACCGATACCAACGAAGCCGCCGATCAGCGCGAAATCCAACCAAGGAATGTCCCGAACCCCGCTAATCGCCATCGAGGCGGGCGTTAGTCCGTTCTCGTCGGGAAAACTCAGCGCGAGAATCGCGAACACGGTTGCCACGAGTGCTTGGCCCGCTACTTTGGCCCATCCCCCCAACCCCAGGCTGCGCTGATTACGTGTCTTGGTGAAGTCATCGATGAAACCGACAATCCCCATCCCCGTCATCATCACAATGACGAGCAATGCGCTGATGGAGGGAGTCTGTTGCTCGATGAGGTGCCCGAGAAAATAACCACAATTGGCTCCGAGAATGATGACAATTCCACCCATTGTGGGCGTACCCCGTTTGGTGTGATGGCTTTGCGGGCCGTCGTCACGAATGAATTGACCCCATCCGATTGTGCGAAAGAGCCGGATGAACACGGGGGTCAAGAACAGGGTGAATGCCAGGGCAAACCCCGCGCCAAAGAGAACGGATCTCATGACCGTTCCTCCTTCAGTCGCGTTACCAGGTCACCCATGTCCACATCGACGCCGCCGGTGATCAGAATTGCCACCCGCGGGCCACGCAGAGCCTCCAGTTCATCGTAGGCATGCTCGACACCAAAAACCGGTATTGACTCCCCGCCCCACGAACCCTCTTGCTCGGCGGTCTGATGCATCCGACGGGCGTTCTCGCCGACCACAATCAAGTGGTGCACGTTGAGGCGCACGCTCATGATCCCCAGAGTGTCCAGCTGATCGGCCACGTCGGTCCCCTCAACGAGGCCCGCAACGTGCACCGTGTCATAGCCGGTGATTCGAATCTCGGCCAGTTGTCGTTGAGCCTCACGCACCCCGTCAAATGTGGTTTCGGTGTGGGCATCGAGCACGAGTGTTCCATCCGAGAGCTCGAACGAATTCACGCCGACCACCCGGCATCCAGAAGGGCCGCCCGCGCGAGGTCCCGCGCTGAATAGACCGTCCGTTCGCCTCGAATGTCGCGGTAGTTCTGATGCCCGGGTCCCGCCCACAAGATTGAGTCCCCCTCCCCGGCGAGTGACACCGCCAAACGAATCGCCTCTTCGGGCGGTGACGCCTCGAAAATCTCTGGCCCGTCGGCGACGGATCGAGCGCCCACCAGGAGTTCCGTTCGAATCGACGACGGGTCCTCGAATCGAGGATGGTGGTCGGTGATGATAAGTACGTCACAACCTTCGGCCGCAACCCTGCCCATGTCGAATCTCTTGGTCGCGTCACGGTCGCCGTCCGCTCCAAACACCATGATGGTTTTTCCCGTCGTGAAGCGACGCACTGCCGTCAAGGTGTGTTCGAACGCGTCGGGCGAGTGGCCAAAGTCGACATAGACGTTCGGGCCCGAATCGCCCGACACTTTCTCGGTTCGTCCCGGTAAGTAGGCGCGAATTCCGCCGTCTCTTTCCAGTGCCCCCGCAATCGCGTCGGGGTCGTAGCCCGCCTCGATGAGCATCACCAGCGCCAACGCCGCGTTCGCGGCCATGTGTTGCCCGATGACGGGTTCGCGTGTGGAGATTGTGGTGCCGTCCGCCGAACGAAGCGTGAAGGCGGTGTAATCCGCGTTCTCCTCCGTGATGTCGACCTGCCAGTAGGCGGACTCGTCTCCTTGTGACGAAATCGTCGTGACCGGGATGTGCGATTCCGCCACGATTCGGTGCCCCCACGTTGAATCGAGCGACACGACACCGCGCCGCGCGACGTCGGGGTGAAACAACGCCAACTTGGCGCGGAAGTATTCCTCCATGTCTCGATAATCGTCGAGGTGGTCGTGGGACAAATTCGTGAACCCTGCCACATCGAAACGGATGCCCGCCACGCGATTGTGGGTGAGCGCCTGTGCGGAAACTTCGATGACAACGGCACGAACCATCACTTCTTTCATTCGCGCAATAAGTGCGTGCAATTCACTCGCCTCGGGCGTGGTGAGACGGGAGACCACCGTGTGGTCGCCAATATGTCTCTCCGCCGTCGTCGACAATCCCGCCACGATACCCAGTTGGCGCACGATCGCCTCGAGCAGGTAGGCGGTCGAGGTTTTCCCGTTGGTCCCAGTAATCCCAAAGTACAGTGGCGCGTCGTCGTCCGTTCGATAAACCCACCGCGCGATTTCACCGAGGGCGTCGCGGGGGGAATCGACAATTATCAACGGCAGCCCCGCACCGACGGCGATTGCTTCGCCGTCCGTATCGGTGAGCACCGCAACCGCTCCGCTATCGCGAGCCTCCGCGACGAATTCGGCGCCGTGTCGGTTCGCCCCTCGGAGCGCAACAAACAGGTCGCCAGGTTGAACCTCGCGGGTCATGACAGTTATCCCCGAGATCTCCACGCCCCGAAGCTCGCCGAGATGACGAAGGCCCAGATCGCTCACGAGCAATTCTGCGGATCGAGGGCTCGGGTGTTCCGGTCGGATAACGGGGGGAATGTTTCCGGTCACGCTGTTACGTCCTTCACCAGTCAATTGGCAGATTTTCGGCTCTACCGCTGGACGGCGGAACTCGGTAGTACTTGAGCGCCTGCCCCATGAGTTTAGCGAACGTGCTTGCCGCGTCCTGCGATGACCGCGACGTCTGCGGAAGTCCAAAAGTCACCACGACCGCAAACTTGGGGTTTTCCGCGGGCGCGATACCCGCCACCGAAATGATGCGATCATCCGAATAGACGCCATTGCGCGCAACCTCGGCTGTCCCGGACTTGACCGCAATCCGATAACCCGGAACCTTTGCGAGCACTTTCAGACTGCCTCGCGTGGCGACCGTTTCCAACATGGACATCGTCTGATCCGCCGCCGATTCGGAAATCACCTGAATGCCGTCAGCAAGGGGAAGATCGGTCAACGTACCATCATCAGCCTCGCAGCCAGCCACCAGTGTGAGCGGCATTCGAACACCCCCGTTACCCAGCGTCTGGTAGAGGCTTGCAATCTGAGCGCTTGTCGCAGTGACCCCCTGACCGAAAATCTGGGTGTATTGCGTGATGAAGTCGACCACGTCGGGCTTGGCGACATACCCGGAGTCCTCCCCCAAAAATTTGACGGCGGTGGGTGACCCCATGCCGAAGGATGTCAACATGTCATAGCGATCCTGCTTGGTCATATCGGCAGCGATGACATTCATGCCGATATTCGACGAAAAAGTCAAAATCCCGGTGGTGGTCAACTGGATTGTTCCGTGCGGAAAATGGTCCGAGATGAATTGACCATTCCCAACCCGAAACCGAGAGGGCACCAGAAAATTGTCCTTCGGCGTGATCAACCCACGGTCAATCATGGAGGCCAGAATGATGGGTTTGAAGATCGAACCCGGCTCATAGGGCACGGAGAATAGCCGCGCGCCCATGTCGTCGACTTTGGAGCCGTTCACGTTATTCGGGTCGACACTCGGCCAATCCGCCGCGGCCAAGATATGTCCGTCGCTGATCCGCACCACCATGGCGGTGGCCCACGCGGCATCGAGCTCGGTTCCGCGTGCGTCGATGAGTTTTTGGGCAAACCATTGCAGGTCGGAATCAATCGTCAGGTGAATTTTTCCACCGTCGACCGGCTCGACGGCGTTGACGGTGGAACCGGGGATCCGGATTCCGTCTGACCCGCGCGCGAAGGTCATCGTGCCGTTGGTCGCCTCCAAGCAGGTGTTTTGGTAGTACTCCACGCCTGTCAACGGCCCGTCTGTTCCCATAAATCCGACGAGATTTCCCGCCACCGCACCACGAGGATAGGTGCGGCTCGGTCGAAGGTCGTAATAGACCCAGGGAATCGACAGCGCCTGCACGTCGCGTAGTTGCGCGATGGTGACACTCTTCACGAGGTAGGCGAAGTTCGCTGTCGGGTCTTCCGCGAGGGAATCGCGCATGTCGTCGACACGACCTCCCGTCACCGCGGCGATTTCCGTCAACGCTTGATCCACCGAAACAGTCGCTCCATCGCGGAGAAACTCGTTGGCGTGTTGCGGAGAGGCGGTGATGTCGTAGCGTTCGACGCTCTCGGCGAGCACGACTCCGTTGGCATCGACAATGGACCCGCGAATCCCCAACTGCTCGCGCGTCAGACTCCGACGATCCTCGGCCTCGGCGTTAAGGCGGCCCGCGTCCAACACCTGAATAAAGACAAGCCGTCCGATAAACAGGGCCGCGACAGCAAATACTGCAAGGAGAATGATCCCGACGCGACGCGAAAAATCCAAGGACCGATCCATCCGTGCGATTCCTCCCCCAGTTCGTCCCTAGTGTGTGTTCGGAGCGGGAATTGCGGACAATCCGGAACCCGCGCCCACCACAGACTGCTGTCCAGATTCTGCCCCACGCGGCGGAACTGTCTCGGTTGCCACGCCCTGCTCAAACTGGACGGGCAACAGTGTCGACAACAGCACATTCGCAATGCTCGTGCGGTCGTTGACCCCGGACAGTCCAACCTGTGGGTTGCCCCACATTTTCCCGTCGCTGATGCGCAGGTAGGCGGGGTTGGAATTCGAAATCATTCCGAGCTGCGTGGCGACCGCAGACAGGTTCTGCGGGGAATTCAGAACGTTGAGTTGCTCTTCCAAAAACTGTGCGTCCCGAGACAGGTTTTGGCTGAGCTGGGCTTTCTCGGCAATCGCGTAAGCATTAGCGTCGGTCGCGACCGAAATGAGCAACCGTCCGACGAAAATCAGAACGAAGGCAATGATGATGATTGTGATGTTCCGGCCGGTAACCAGGGCGCGAACACGGCCCGATTGCGGAGCAACCGCCTGCGGTCGAACGGGCGGAACCGGGTAAAGATGAGTGATCGGTCGCGGTGGACTCTGCAGAGGTCGTTGAACGCCCGCGGTTCGCGTGGGCATGGGATAGGTAGCGGTACTCATGCGGCAGTGTCCAATCGCTCAATTGCACGAAACTTGACCGAGGCAGCCCGGGAGTTTCGCGCGACTTCCGCGGCGCTGGCTTTCCGCGCGCCGGAGAACACGAGGCGGTAGCCGGCCCGCAAAGACATCGGGACGACGGGGAGTCCGTGAGGTGCGGCACTTGTGCTCGCAGCGGCAAAAGCGACTTTCACAATTCGATCTTCGAGAGAGTGGTACGACAACGCCACGAGCCGACCGCCTACCGCGAGTGCCGCAAGAGCGTTGTCGATTGCGGAGCGCAGAATGTCGAGTTCGCTGTTTACTTCGATTCGAAGTGCCTGGAACACGCGCTTCGCTGGGTGGCCGGAGTTTCGAAGCGCGTAGGGGGTGGCGTCGTTGAGCACGTCCACCAATCGAGCAGAACGGGTGATCGGCGTCTCGGCGCGCTCCTTAACGATGGCGCGGGCGTAGCGGGGCGCCAGTTTTTCTTCCCCGTACTCGCGGAAGATTCGAATCAGATCGCCCTCGGCGTAGTCGCGGAGGATGTCGGCGGCTGTCGTTCCCGCAGACTGGTCCATTCGCATGTCTAGCGGCGCATCCACCGAATAGGCGAAACCGCGATCTGCTTCGTCGATTTGCATGGACGACACGCCCAGATCGAGCACAATTCCCTGTGCATCGCGACGGTTTGCCGTGGCGAGCGCATCCGCGATGCGGTCGTAGGTGGTGTGTACGCCGACGAAACGGTCTCCGAATTCGCGAAGACGTTCACGCGCTACCGTCAATGCACGAGGATCGCGATCGATGCCCACCACGGTCGCGTGGGGAAATCGCTTAAGGATCTCTGCCGTGTGCCCGCCGAGACCCAGAGTTCCATCGACCACCACAGCACCCTCTCCCCCGATTGCCGGAGCGAGCGCGTCGAGGCATTCGTCGAGCAGAACGGGAATGTGCAGAGGCTGTGTGTTCATGGCGTTGTCCGAGGGGTGTGGTGACCCGATTCCCTTCCGCTTCCTGCCGTGGGGAAGTACGTCAGGGGGCGGCGGGGAGTCGCATCACCACGGTTAGAAAAGTCCCGGAATCACCTCTTCCTCGGTGTCGCTGTAGGCCTGTTCCTTTTCCGCGTAATAGGTCGCCCAGGCGTCGGCCGCCCAAATTTCGGCACGGCTGCCGACCCCGATAACCACGAGGTCTCGACCGAGGCCCGCGTAATCCCGCAACTGGCCCGGAATCATGACGCGGTTTTGTTTGTCGGGAACGTCATCGCTCCCGCCGGACAACAACAGTCGGGAATAGTCACGGGCGACTTTGCTAGAGATCGGCGCGGACGAGGCGGATTCCAGAAGCCCCTGGAACGTGACTCGGGGGAACACGTAGATGCATCGCTCTTGACCGCGGGTCATCACGATCCCGCCGGCGAATTCTTCACGGAACTTCGCGGGCAGGAAGACGCGACCTTTGTCATCGAGTTTGGGTTCGTACGTCCCGAGCAACATGGCGGCCTCCCTTCGGTGCGTTCGTGGCTATTGCTCCACTTTACTCCATTTCACACCATTCTGCTCCATTTTGACACACAATTTTCCAATATTTTTTCCGCGCCGCAAATACGGGGCAAAAAAAACCCGGCCGAAGCCGGGTTTTGTGGAGAAGGCGCTTAGATTTCGCCGTCCATGCGTCGATCCCACCGATCGGCAATCTTGGATCGGGGCGATTTCGGACGAGGAGAGGACGGGGAACGAACGTCGCCCTTGCGATTGAGGGTGAGCAGTGTTCCAACAACCATGACGCCAAACCCCGCCACACCCACAATGGGCAGCTGGGAAACGACACCGGCAATCAAGACACCGATGCCCGCGACCAAAACCAAAACGCCAACAGTGATGAGCGTGACGTTGGCGCGACGTGGCGCGACGCTCACAACATCCGCGGTGACCCCGGTGAGCTGGCGCTCCATCTCGGCAAGCACGCGGCGTTCTTCTTCGGACAGTGCCATGTCAACTCCTTTGCTCTTTTCCAGTCTAAAGCGTGCTTCGCTAGTGTGGAACCGTGAGTGTCATAACACCTTTTACCGACCGAGTGGCCGAGTCTCTGCGCCAGACCGTTTCGCGAGCCCACAACGAGCTTCCGGTCATCGCTCTCGATGCCGACGCGCTGACCAACGTCGCCGAAACATTCCTGCAGAGCGGCAAGCGGTTTAGGGCACGATTGGCCTATTGGGGGTGGCGTGCCGCTGTCACACACGACGACTCGACGGTCGAACCCGACGAATCCCCCGACCTCGACCGTGTGGTGGCGCTGGCGACGGGGCTCGAATTGTTTCACGCCGCCGCCCTGGTGCACGACGACATCATCGACAACAGCGACACGCGTCGAGGCGTCACCTCGGCTCATCGCCAATTCGAGCAACATCACCGCGACGGTAGATTCGCGGGGTCCGCCACCCACTACGGGACCTCCAGCGCGGTTCTGCTGGGCGACCTGTTGCTCGCCTGGGCAGATGACCGATTCTTCGGAGCGACAATCGGAGTGACCCCCGATGTCGCATCGCGGTATCGGGAGGAACTGCGGGTGATGCGTTCCGACGTCACCGCCGGACAGTTTCTCGACAATCACGACTCCGTTGCCTGGCACACCATCGCGAACACCGACGCCGTGGAACGCGCACAACGCGTCGTGATGTACAAATCGGCCAAGTACAGCGTGGAAGAGCCGATCGTCTTGGGTGCGCTGATCGGAGGTGCTGACGACACCCTCGTGACAAAGCTTCGACGATTCGCGCTTCCGCTCGGTTTCGCTTTTCAACTTCGCGACGACATGCTGGGCGTTTTTGGTGATGAAGCCACCACCGGTAAACCCGCCGGTGATGATTTGCGCGAAGGAAAGCGGACGGTGATGCTTGCGTTTGCTCGCGAGAACGCCGACGCCGCGACTCTCGCCGTGTTCGACGAACTGATCGGCGATCCGACGTTGGATTCCGACCAGATTGCCGTGCTGCGAGCGAAATTGCATTCGACGGGTGCCGTGGACAAGACGGAGGACCTCATCGCACTCTCGCGGGACGAGTCGCTCAACGCACTCACCGAACTTGGAGTTGCTGGGTCCGTCGAGCGCGAACTGCGTTCGCTCGTCGACGCCATCACGGTTCGCAACGTTTAGCGGGCCGCCGGACACACCTTGCCCGCCTAAGCAGTTTTAGGCGCCCCCACCACGACAATAAAGGTGTCGGCAAAGGGGGTGGCATGGACGAAGACACTCCGCGGGATTCGTCGTCCCCCATCTTCGGTGGGCTCAGCCCCCAGATCGTACCGAGTTCGAGGCGAAACCGTCGTCGTCTCATTGTCGCGGTGACCAGCGCGCTTCCCATTTTCGCCGCGGCCACCGCATCGTGGGTCGCGGGAGCGTCCTCGTTACCCGCGCTGGATCCGACTCAGCAACCGCCAGTCCCGCCCGAACCGACACCCGAAGAATTGATGGACGCCACCAGTATTTTGGGTCATCAGGATCACACCGTCGTCGAAGGCGAGAGTCTCACGTCCATCGCCCAGATGCATGGCATTCCCACAGCGGCTTTGCTCGCGCTCAACGGACTCTCGTGGCAGACGTCGGTGCACGAGGGTCAGGTACTCGTCGTGAGTAAACAGCAACGCGAACCGGCAGCCGCAAGCTCGGCGCGAATGCCGGACCTTCGCCGAAGTCCCCTACTCCAGCCTGGTGGGCGCGCGAATGACTTCACTCAGGGATTGGATGGCGCGAGCGTCATTCCGCTCACGCCCGACATGGCCACCAACGCGCGAATCATTATCCAGGTTGGACGCGAGATCGGTATCTCGAACTACGGGATTGTCATTGCCCTGGCGACCGCAGCGCAAGAATCGAACTTAATGAACATTGACTACGGCGACCGAGACTCCATCGGTCTTTTCCAACAACGACCGTCATCGGGCTGGGGGTCCGTGAGTCAAATCCGCGATCCTCGATTTGCCGCGCGCGCATTTTTCGGCGGACCCAACTCGCCGACACCCGGCTCGAACCCCGGATTGTTGGACATCGCCCGCTGGCAACACATGACGCTCACGGACGCGGCGCAGGCGGTTCAGCGAAGTGCCTTTCCCGACGCCTACGCCAAGTGGGAAGTGAGTGCGTGGAACTGGCTCTTCGAACTCACGTAGGACATTTCCGAACGCTTACGCGGTGACGTGATTACACCGACATACACTGGGACACATGGTGACCGACTCGAATGACCGATTGGTCGGAACAGTCCTCGACGACCGATATCACATCGAATCGCGAATCGCCCGCGGCGGCATGGCGAAGGTTTATCTCGCTCAGGACATCCGACTCGAGCGCCTTGTCGCGATCAAAATCATGCACGACCACCTTGCCGACGACACCGATTATGCGGCGCGGTTCATTCGTGAAGCGCGGCACACCGCGCGGCTAGCCCACCCCAACATCATGTCCGTCTTCGACCAGGGCCACGTGGACGACACCCTGTATTTGGTCATGGAATACCTGCCCGGAATGACGCTGCGCGACCTGCTCAATGATTTCGGCACCTTGACGGTCGAACAATCGCTCGACATCGCCACGGCCGTTCTCCACGGGCTGTCCGTCGCCCACCGCGAAGGAATTCTGCACCGAGACGTGAAACCGGAAAACGTCATCCTGGTCGACGACGGGCGAATCAAGATTGGCGACTTTGGACTCGCCCGACCCGTCAATAACGCGACCGACACCGGCAAATCGTTGTTGGGAACAGTCGCGTACATCGCCCCCGAACTGCTGACACGAACATCGGCGGACAATCGCAGCGATTTGTATTCGGTCGGGATCATGTTGTACGAAATGCTGACCGGTCGACAACCGTTTGTCGGGGACACCCCCATGCAAGTCGCTGTTCAGCACGCGCAGAAACCAATGCCGTTTGCCGCCGAGCTCAATCCCACCGTTAGCCGGGCGGTTGACGACGTCATCCAGTGGGCGACCCAAAAAGAGCCCACCGACCGCCCGAGCGATGCGCGGACCATGCTCGATGCACTGACACATGCCCTTCGGCGCCTCGATGCCCCGACGGAAGCACCCACTCGGGTCATCGATTCGGCACGTCCCTCCGAGAGCATCGAAGATTCACGGGAAACTCAACAGGCACTACCCCGATTGCAGCCCGCGCGTTCCGCCGGCGCGAACGACGTACCCGACAATTCGGAACCCCGCCGCAATTCTCGGCGCGGCTTTCGCGTCGGGGCGATCTTTCTCGCGGTACTCGTCCTTTTCGGCGGGGCCGGCTCGGTGTGGTGGTTCTTTGCGGGACCGGGATCCGTAACCGCAAGTGCCACCGTCCAGGGCATGACCGAAGAAGCGGCATCCGCCGCGCTCACCTCGGCCGGCTTTGTCGTTGTTCCGCCCAACACCGAGGCCTACAACACCGAAATCGCCGAGGGCCTCGTCATCACGACGTCACCCGAAATCACGGCGGGAATGCCCAAAGGCACGGAAGTTCACCTCGTCGTTTCTCTCGGGCCGGAACCCATCGAATTCCCCAACTTCACCGGAATTACGACGGTCGATTTTTCGTCTCAACTCGCCAAACTCGGCATCGCCGTCGTGGACACCGCCAAAGAGTTCCACGCGACGATTATCGCTGGCACCGTTATTTCTGTGACGACTGCCGATGGCTCCCCCATTGCGGTAGGCGACACCGTGTACGCCGGGGAGTCGGTGATTGTGACGGAGTCCGTGGGAACGGTCCCGAGCGTCAAGGGGATGACCATCGAACAGGCCACCGCAACACTGGCAACCGTCGACCTCACGGTGAAGGGAAAAACCGTCGAGGAATTCTCGTCGTCAATCCCCCTCGGTCGCGTGATTTCCGTGTCCTCGACCAACGGCGTCCTGCGTCCCGGCGGTTCCGTATCGCTCGTTGTGTCGAAAGGGCCAGAACTCATCGCCGTACCGTCCATCACGGGTATGACGATTGACGCCGCCTACAATGCGCTCGCGGAATTGGGCTTTGACGTCGTCGTCGTCACGGACATTCCGAAGCGACACTGGGCTCAAAGTTGGGCCACTGCGGGTTCAACCGATCCGGACGGAGGAACGCTGATTCCGAAAGGATCATCAGTCACACTGGTGGGGACGATTTAGCTAGCCTCCGAGGGGAGCGAAAACCAGTCCAATTGCGAGCGCGAACATAAAGACCGCAATCGTCGTGTCGAGGATTTTCCAGAAGCGCGGCTGCGTGACGTATCGCGACAGCGCCTTCGCGCCGTAGGCCAGGCTGAAGAACCAGACCATGCTCGCGAGGCACGCACCGAGCGCGAACCACCAACGACTGTCGCCGAACTGGGCCGCGAGTGCACCGAGGAACACCACGGTGTCGAGATAGACGTGCGGGTTGAGAAGCGAAAAGGTGACCGTGGACAACACCACCGACGTGAGCGTCGCTGGGTCGCTTCCCGAAACCGACATGGACTGATCCGATCGAGCCCGCCGCAAGGACGCGATTCCGAACCACACGAGATAACCAGCACCCAACCATCGCACCAACCCGAGCAGGAACGGGACCGACTCCAGGAGTGCGCCGAGCCCCGCAACACCAAGAACGATAAGGGTGGCGTCGAGAAGTGCCGACACGAGCGCGACCGGGAGCACGAATCTGCCCGTGAGTCCCTGACGAAGGACAAACGCGTTTTGAGCGCCGATTGCGACGATGAGAGAGAGCCCCAGCAACAGGCCGGAGATGAAGGCGGGTGTCACGGGTCAGTCGCGCGCGGCGAGTTCTTCCGCCACCAGGAATGCAAGTTCCAGCGACTGTTTGTGATTGAGGCGAGGATCACACAACGATTCGTATCGTGACGCTAGCGTCTCCTCGTCGATCATTTCGGACCCACCCAGACATTCCGTGACATCATCACCGGTCAACTCGACGTGGATTCCGCCGGGGAACGTATCGACCTGACGGTGGGCCTCGAAGAAACCTTTCACCTCGTCCACGACGTCGTCAAAACGCCGCGTCTTGTAACCATTAGGCGTGGTAATTCCGTTCCCGTGCATCGGGTCCGAGACCCACACCGGGAGTGCGTCGCTTTCTTTGACGGCGGCCAAGAGGGGTGGCAGTGCGTCTCGGATCACGCCCGAACCCATGCGGGTGATGAATGTCAAACGACCGGGAATTCGCTGGGGGTCGAGAATGTCGATGAGGCGATGCACCATCTCCGGCGTTGTCGACGGTCCGAGTTTGATCCCGATGGGATTGGAAATGCGCGAAAAGAAATCGATGTGAGCACCATCGAGGTCGCGGGTGCGCTCCCCGATCCACACGAAGTGAGCCGACGTGTTGTAGGGGTTGCCCGTTCGGGAGTCGATTCGTGTCATCGGACGTTCGTAATCCATCAAGAGTCCCTCGTGGGACGAGTAGAACTCGACGCGCTTGAGAGAGTCGAAGTCGGCTCCCGCCGCCGCCATGAATTTGATGGCCCGATCGATCTCCTTGGCGACTGTTTCGTATCGTTTGTTGGCGGGGTTCTCGGCAAAACCACGGTTCCACGAGTGGACCTCCCGCAAATCGGCGAAACCTCCCTGAGTGAAGGCGCGAATCAAATTGAGGGTGGACGCTGCCGTGTGGTAGCCCTGAAGAATTCGGTTGGGGTCCGCCTGCCGTGATTCGGCCGTGAATTCGTAGCCGTTCACGATGTCACCCCGATACGCCGGTAGCGTCACTCCGTCGCGTGTTTCGTGGTCACTGGACCGAGGCTTTGCGAATTGCCCGGCCATTCGCCCCATCTTGACAATCGGCATCGCTGCACCGTAGGTGAGGACAACAGCCATCTGCAAAATGGTTTTGACCCGGTTTCGAATTCGGTCGGCCGTTGCTCCGTCGAAAGTTTCGGCGCAATCTCCGCCCTGCAACAAAAAGGCATTTCCGGCGGCGACCTGGGCGAGGCGGTCTTTCAATTGGTCGACTTCGCCAGCAAACACGAGCGGCGGCAGCTTCGACAGTTCCGCGGTGACACGCGATACCGCCTCGGCATCGCCCCAATCGGGTTGTTGTTTGATGGGCAAATCGCGCCACGCATCAAGACCCTCGAGTACCCCGGGGGCCACGGTCACGTTCGACTCGGTCACGCTCGTCCTTTTGTCATCAGAGTTCCCAGCCTACCTACCGTGACGGCGGTAGGGCGCGGGATCGTCGACTGCTGGCGTACTGATCAACGTATTCCTGGCCCGACAATCCGAGAAGTTCGTGCATGATTTCGTCCGTGATGGCGCGCAACACAAACCGATCGTTCTCGTATCCCTCAAAACGCGAAAACTCGAGTGGACGCCCGAACACCACTCCAATCCGTTGAACTTTCGGCAAACGTGCCCCGATCGGCATTGCCTTCTCGGTGTCAATCATCGCGACGGGAATAACGGGCACTCTCGCCTCGAGCGCCATCCGAGCAATGCCGGTTCGTCCTCGGTACATTTTGCCATCGGGGCTTCGAGTGCCTTCGGGATAAATTCCCAACAGTTTTCCCGTCGCGAGAACGGCGATGCCCGTGTTCAGCGCCTCTTCGCTCGCCTTGCCGCCCGAACGGTCGATGGGCAATTGTCCGGACGCGGTGAAGAACCAGCGAACGAATCGACCCTTGATTCCTTTCCCCGTGAAATATTCTGACTTGGCCAAAAACACCACCGGGCGATTGAGGACCAGCGGGAGGAATACCGAGTCGATGAAGGAAAGGTGATTGCTGGCGAGGATTGCGGAACCCGTCGCGGGCAGGTTCTCCAGACCTTTCACCCACGGCCGAAAAACCCGAATGAGGATCGGGCCGAGGATCAGATTTTTGACGAGCCAGTAAAACACGCCTTCAGCCTAGCCATCAGTTGTGAACGACGACACCCATTGGTCAATCGCCAAAAAGTGGCTAGACTCGACAAAATATCTGTCGTCGAAGGAGCCCCGTGAACGAAACAAGCATGGCTGCAATTGTACCTCATGACCCGACTGCGACGGTCTGTGATTTGTTGGAAGAGCGCTTCCGAGAGACGCCCAACCACCCCCTGTTTTCGATCCCTCGCGCGGACGGCGGTTGGGACCCCGTGACCACCGCCGAATTCCACACGCGCGTTATTGCTCTGGCAAAGGGCTTCGCTGCGGCGGGTGTCAAGCCCGGTGACAAAGTCGGAATCATGTGCAAAGTCCGTTACGAGTGGACGCTTCTTGACTTCGCCATCGCATACGCCGGTGCAATTCTCGTTCCGGTGTACGAGACCTCCTCGCCCAGCCAAATTGCCTACGTTCTCAAAGATTCAGGCGCCTCCTCACTCATTCTCGAGTCGGCCGAGATGTTTGCCCGCTTCGACGAAATTAGTGCGGACGTACCCGCGATTGGGACGCCGTGGCGCCTCGACCTAGGCGATCTCGAGAAACTCGAAAAATCCGGCACGTCGGTTACTGATAAAGAAATCGAACGACGACGAAAGCTCGCTAAAGGCACGGATATCGCCACGCTCCTGTACACCTCGGGGTCTACGGGATCACCCAAGGGGTGCATCATCACGCACTCCAACTTCGTCGATACCATTCGCAATGCGTCCAAGGAAATGAGCATCGTCGTCAACACCGAAGCGTCGACGCTGCTGTTCATCACCGCAGCCCACATCTTCGCTCGAGTGGTGAGCATCATGGCCGTGCACACCGGAGTCCGGGTCGGGCACCAAGCGGACACCAAACTATTGCTGCCCTCGCTTCAAAGCTTCAAGCCGACCTTCCTCCTCGCGGTCCCACGCGTTTTTGAGAAGGTCTACAACGCGTCCGAGCAGAAAGCAGAGGCGGGCGGAAAGGGCTCGATTTTCCGACTCGCAACGTCCACCGCGATCGCGTATTCGAAGGCACTTGACGCCGGGCGCGTCTCGCTCGGGCTTCGCATTAAATTTGCCGCCCTCGACAAATTGGTGCTGTCCAAACTCCGAGCGGCAATGGGTGGCCGCGTTGTCTACGCGGTCAGTGGCTCAGCACCTCTCGGATTGCGCCTCGGACACTTCTACCGTGCCCTGGGAATGAAAATCCTCGAAGGCTACGGACTCACGGAAACGACCGCCCCCGTCACGATCAATGTCCCGCAAAAGTTCAAGATCGGCAGTGTCGGGCCGGTTCTGCCGGGCATCGCGGTTCGAATCGCGTCGGACGGCGAGGTTCAGGTGAAGGGCGTCAACGTGTTCGCCGGCTATTGGAACAACAAAAAGGCGACCGCGGAATCGTTCGACGGCAAGTGGTACAAGACCGGCGACATCGGGTCACTCGATGATGACGGCTACTTGTGGATCACCGGTCGAAAGAAAGAGATTATTGTTACCGCCGGCGGAAAAAACGTCGCTCCTGCGGTCCTCGAAGACCCGATTCGGGCGAACCCTCTGATCGGTCAGGTTGTCGTCGTCGGCGATCAGAAACCGTTCATCGCTGCGCTCGTCACGTTGGATTCCGAGATGTTGGAACCCTGGTTGAGAAACAACAAGATGGATGCGTCAATGACGCTCGAGGACGCGACGAAAAACCCGGCGATCATCGCCGAGGTCCAGGCGGCAATCGATCGAGCGAATACGAAGGTGTCGCGTGCGGAGTCGATTCGTAAGTTCGTCATTCTTCCGAACGAGTTCACGGAAGCAAGCGGTCACCTGACGCCGAAGATGAGCATCAAGCGACACGTAATCGTGGCGGACTTTTCCGCGGAAATCGAAAGCCTGTATGACGGGAGCCCCGACACCTCGGGGATTTCGGTCGTCGGTTAGGCCCGAAACCAGTCCGCCGCGCGAATTTCGCGCATCGCGAGCCGCTTGACGTCTGGGTCGAGTCCTTCGATATAGAGCGCACCGTTGAGGTGATCCACCTCGTGTTGAATGGCTTGGGCCAGCAATCCCCCGCCCTCAATCACGACCGGGTCGCCGTTGACGTCCACGCCGCTCACGCGAGCCCACGGGTATCGGGCCCGAGGAAAGGTGAACCCGGGAACCGAGAGACAGCCTTCGTCCGTGAGTATCGGATCTCCGCGGACTTCGTCCAGCACGGGGTTGATCACGTAGTTAACGTCACCGTCGACGTTGACGCTAAACACCCGAAGGCCCACACCAATCTGATTGGCGGCGACGCCCGCTCGGCCAGCAATCGCGACGGTGTCCACGAGATCTTTCACAAGAGAGACGATCGCCGGATCAAACCGGGTTACCGGATCGGCGGCGCTTCGCAAGATGGGGTCGCCAAAGAGGCGAATCTCACGAACCGTCATTACTCGGTCGGAGGCATTCCCTCAACAACGAACGCCGCGAGCATTTCGGCGGCATCACGCGTTATCTTGTTGAGTTTGGACCACGTGATGACCGAACCCGCAGCGATATGAGAGTCGTAGGGAATTCGGACGACTTCGCGAACTCGTGAACGGAAGTGATTCTCAATCTCGTCGAGTTTGACAAGCATCGTTCCCTGGGTGGCGGTGTTCAACGCAACCACCGAGTTGCGAACGACATCGGCGTATCCGTTGGATTCGAGCCACGACAGCGTTTCCGATGCCAGTCGGGCCTCGTCAATCGAGCCTCCCGACACGATGACGAGCGAGTTGGCGCGCGACAGGATCGGTTTCATGACCGAGTGAACAATTCCGGTTCCGCAGTCGGTGAGGATTAACGAGTAGTAGCGCGACGCGACATCCGCGACAACGTTGTAGTCATATTCGTCAAAGGCGTCGGCGAGAGTGGGGTCGGGATCCGATGCCAACACGTGAAGTCGTGTGACGTCGCGGCTGATGAACTCGGTGAAATCGGTGAAGGACCCAATCGACGGCGCTTTCTGCACAACAGTTCGAATCGTGTTTTTTGTTTCGCGCGGGATGCGTTCGGCGAGGGTTCCTCGATCGGGGTTTGCATCAATCGCAATCACGCGATCTTCGCGATGTTGTGCCAGCGCCATTCCCAAGAGTGTGGTTGTGGTGGTTTTTCCCACGCCACCCTTTCGGGTCAGAATCGGAACATAACGGGTATCCCCGTTGAACGGGGTCGTGATGCGCGAAATCAGCACCTTGCGCGCGCGGGCTCGTCGAGAATCCCCCCGATTGACCGTGTGGAAGGTCAACTCATAGATGGCTCGCTGGTACCAACCGATCGGCGCTTCCTGCTTTTCTTTCACGTCCAGTAGCCGGTCGTCCGTCAACATTGAGGAGGGCTCGGGGGTGCTCGACACGCCCGTGTGGCGCCTCGAGTACATCGCTTCGGGATCCGTTGTCGCTGAGACGAGTAACGAGGTCTCTGCCGACACCGGGACGTCGATGGACACTCCGTCAATCACCGCATCGGGGATGGCGGCCGCATCATCGACAGCTGGTGCGCCTTCGGTCTCTTTTAGTTTTCCCGCGATGCTGGGTCGCTTGCGCTCAACCACAATGACTCCTCACTTCGTTGCTCACGTATCCATGCAGTCTATCCGACAAGCGCGACACCGTTGCGGGGCTAGGACAGAACCACGAGCAGGTCGCCCAATTCGACCTGCTGGGTTCGCGGAATTGCGAGACTCGCAACGGTTCCACCGTCCACCGACGTGATCGACGCCTCCATCTTCATCGCCTCGATCGTGGCAATCGTTCCGCCCGGTGGAATCACGTCCCCCACCTCAACCTGGAGGGTCACGACCCCGAGGAACGGTGCCCCGATGTGCAGGGGGTTTGACTTGTCGGCTTTGAGAGCGGTCGCCACGGTGACGTCGATGCTCGTGTCGCGAATCAGAAGGGGCCGCATTTGTCCGTTGAGTGATGCCATGACGGTTCGAATACCCTTGTCATCCGGCTCACTGATCGCCTCCAGCGTGACGAAAAGACTTACTCCTTTGCGCAAGTCGATGACGTGTTCACGACCCAATTTGAGCCCGTACAGATAGTCACGGGTCTCGAGAACACTGACGTCCCCGAACAACTCACGGTCTCGGTTGAACTGTTCCGTCGGCCCAGGAAAGAGGAGGCGATTGAGTGTCGCACGGCGCACCGGCGAGTCAGACTGTAATGCGGCGGAGTCCGCGTCCTCGAGGAATTCCTTCACGGGGGTGTACACCCTTCCTTTGAGAGCCTTCGTGCGGAACGGTTCCGGCCAGCCACCGGGAAGTTCGCCCAGTTCGCCGGATAAAAACCCAATCACCGAATCGGGAATGTCGAACCGTTCGGGGTGTTTTTCGAAATCCACGGGGTCAGCCCCCGCCGCGGCCAACTGAAGAGCGAGATCGCCGACCACCTTCGACGACGGCGTCACTTTCGGCGGGCGACCGAGAATCCGATTGACCTCGGCATACCAGTCTTCAACTTCCTCGAACCGGTCAGCGAGCCCCAACGCGATGGCTTGCTGTCTCAGGTTAGACAGTTGACCACCCGGAATCTCGTGGTGGTACACCCGGCCGGTCGGCCCAGGCAAACCAGATTCGAACGGGCGATATACGTTCCGAACCGCCTCCCAGTAGGGCTCTAACGAACTCACCGCGGCGAGAGAAAGACCAGTGTCGCGTTCCGTGTGGGTCAGGGCCGCAATCAAGGCGGAGGCACTGGGTTGACTCGTCGTGCCCGCCATCGCCGCGCTCGCGACATCGACCACGTCGGCACCGGCGTTACTGGCAGCGAGCAGCGTCGCGAGTTGGCCTCCCGCGGTGTCGTGCGTATGAAGGTGAACGGGTAGGTCGAAGCGAGAACGCAGCGCCGTGACCAGCACTGTTGCCGCACCCGCCTTGAGAAGTCCCGCCATGTCTTTCACCGCGATGATGTGTGCACCGGTGTTCACGATCTGCTCGGCGAGTCGCAGGTAATAATCGAGCGTGTAGATGTCTTCGGCGGGGTCGAGAAGGTCCCCGGTGTAACACAGCGCCACTTCCGCGACCGAGGTGTTGGTCTCGAGCACCGCATCGATGGCGGGGCGCATCTGCGAGACGTCGTTGAGAGCATCGAAGATTCGGAAAATATCGACCCCAGTCGACGCGGCCTCCGCCACGAATGCCTGTGTCACCTCGGTCGGGTAGGGCGTGTATCCGACCGTGTTTCGACCGCGCAGGAGTGCCTGGATGGCGATGTTGGGAAGTGCGTCGCGCATCTCTCCGAGTCGATCCCACGGGTCTTCGCCGAGAAAGCGGAGCGCGACGTCATAGGTGGCCCCGCCCCACGCCTCGACAGAAAACAATTCCGGCGTGAGTCGGGCGACGTGCGGCATGACCGCCGTCAGATCGCGTGTTCGAACGCGCGTCGCGAGCAGGCTCTGATGGGCGTCGCGAAACGTCGTGTCCGTGACTCCGAGAGCAACCTGCGCCCGAAGGTCCGCGGCGAACTGAGCCGGTCCCAGCAGTCGCAGTCGGTCGCGTGAGCCGGCCGGTGCCGCCGCCGCGAGATCCACGGGGGGAAGTTTGGACGACGGTGCCAGCAGTCCGTGCCCGTCACCGTGGGGCTGATTCACCGTCACCTCGGCGAGATACGTGAGGATCTTGGTGCCGCGGTCCTGGCTTGCGCGGGCGTGGACCAAGTGCGGACGTTCGTCGATGAACGAGGTGGACAGATCCCCGGCGATGAAAGCGGGTTCGTCGAGGAGTGCTTGCAGGAAAGCAATATTCGTCGTGACGCCCCGAATGCGAAACTCTGCGAGCCCGCGTCGAGCTCGGGCGACGGCAGTGGCGAAGTCCCGCCCGCGCGTCGTCATCTTGGCCAGCATGGAATCGAAGTGGGGGGAAATTCGGGCGCCCTGAGCGATGCTCCCGCCATCGAGGCGGACTCCGGCGCCGCCCGGCGAACGATAGGTCGAGATGCGACCCGTGTCCGGTCGAAAACCCGCCACGGGGTTTTCCGTTGTGATGCGACACTGAAGAGCAACACCGCGAAGCACCAGACTGTCTTGATCGAGCCCGAGTTCCGCGAGCGTCTCCCCCGATGCGATTCGCATCTGAGATTGAACGAGGTCGACATCCGTAACTTCTTCCGTCACGGTGTGTTCCACCTGGATGCGGGGATTCATCTCGATGAACACGTGCTTCCCAGCGCGATCTCCGGCGGTATCGAGAAGGAACTCGACGGTTCCCGCATTGACGTAACCGATCGAACGCGCAAACGCGAGGGCATCTCGGTGCAGGGCGCGCCGCGTGTCGTCATCCAGATGAGGGGCCGGAGCGATCTCGACCACTTTTTGGTGTCGTCGTTGAACGGAACAGTCTCGCTCGAACAGGTGGACGGTGTCCCCCGTGGAATCCGCGAGGATCTGAACTTCAATGTGGCGGGGACGCAAGACCGCTTGCTCGATGAACATCCGCGCATCCCCGAACGCGCTCTCGGCTTCGCGCATCGCGGCGTCCAGTGCCTCGCGCATCTCGTCGTGGGATTCCACTCGACGCATTCCTCGACCGCCACCGCCGGCGACGGCCTTCGCGAAAACCGGATAGCCGATGGAGTCGGCGAACGCGATCAGCACATCGACATCGGTTGTCGCGTCGCAGGATTCGAGAACGGGCACTCCCGCGGTAATGGCGTGTTGCTTTGCGGTGACCTTGTTGCCCGCCATCTCGAGCACCGTTGCACTCGGTCCGATGAACGTGATTCCGTTGTCGGCAGCGGCCCGAGCGAAATCCGGGTTTTCGCTGAGAAACCCATAACCGGGGTAGATGGCGTCGGCGCCCGACTCGTGTGCCACGCGAATGATTTCGTCAATGGACAGGTACGCCCGAACGGGATGGCCCTTTTCACCGATTTGATACGCCTCGTCGGCCTTGAAGCGGTGGGTGGATTCGCGGTCTTCGTAGGCGAAAACCGCAACCGTTTTGGCACCGAGTTCGAACGCTGCGCGGAAGGCGCGAATGGCGATTTCACCGCGGTTGGCGACCAAGATTTTTGCGAACACAGTTCACCTTCTGTTAGCCCGTAAAAGGTTTTCTCACCTACGAGTTCCAGACTACTTGACGGCTAAGGTTGAACTTGTGCAGGTGATTTGTGTCAGTTCCCTCAAGGGCGGTGTCGGAAAGACGACCGTCACGCTGGGTTTAGCATCGGCCGCATTCGCGAAGGGGCTCCGAACCCTCGTCATCGACATGGACCCTCAATCCGATGTCTCCTCTGCTCTTGCCTCGCGATCGTCGCACGGCTACTCGATTGACTCGGTCCTGACTAACTCCTCCAGTTCCGTCGTGCGACAAGCGGTCGTTCCGAGTTCATGGAGCGGCCCCGACGATGTTCCGGTCCACATTTTGATGGGGTCACCGTTGGTGTCGTCACACGACAAACCGACGCCCACCAAACAAGACCTGTGGAAATTGGAAGAAGCTCTCGCGACGATCGAGAGCCAGTACGACCTCGTTCTCATCGACTGCCCGCCCTCGTTCAACGGTTTGACACAAACCGCGTGGACCGCGGCTGACTCGGTCGTGATCATCGCCGAGCCCGGTCTGTTTTCGGTCACGGCGGTACACAGGACGCTACTGGCACTTCACGCGATGCGCTTGAAGATGTCCCCTCGACTGCGAACCGCCGGTGTCATTATCAACCGGTTTCGCCCTGACAGCGCGGAGCACACCTTCCGGCTCGCGGAAATGAAACAACTGTTCGGCGACCACATTCTCGAGCCGATCCTCGACGAAACTCTGATTCTCCAGCAATCAACGGGGGCGGCCATACCGATTCACCGCTGGCCGGGCGAGCAGGCTCAAACAGTTTCCCACTACTTCGACCGTTTGCTCGTCAAAGTGCTCGTCGGAGCAGAAAACGTCCGAGGCTAAGAGGCGCGCGACGCCCGTTTCGCCGCCAGGTCGTCCACGACATCGCTGGCGCGGACCGCGTCGATGTTGACGAGGTTTGTTTCAACCTCGCGAAGAATGGCCCCCACCGCGATTCCAAAAACTCCCTGTCCCCGGTTAACCAGGTCGATGACTTCGTCGCTCGACGTGCACAGGTAGACCGACGCTCCGTCGCTCATGAGAGTTGTTCCCGCCAGGTCGTCGATTCCTTCGGCGTGAAGTTGATCGACCGCAATTCGAATCTGTTGCAGCGAGATTCCCGTCTCCAACAGGCTTTTGACAAGTTTGAGGACCAAGATGTCCCGAAACGAGTAGAGCCGTTGCGAACCCGACCCCTGTGCGGACTGTACCGTCGGCGCAACGAGTTCGGTTCGTGCCCAGTAATCGAGTTGTCGATAGGTGATACCCGCCGCTGACGCTGCGGTCGCTCCGCGATATCCCTCTGCGGGGTCCGCTGGGAATTTCGAGAGTTCACTCATGTCAAACCAACCTTCACTGTTTCGCTGAACGTTAATGTTTCCTAATCTAGCGATGCACCCACTCATCGACGCCACGAACAGGGGCTCGGCGTGTCGTACTTATCCGATGAGGTCGTCGATCGAGCGCATCATGACCGTGAGCCGCACTTGTTCCAAATTGGTAGCGATTTCTCGAGCAACGTCCACGGCTTTCTGTTTGCTCACTCTACTCGCGCTTTTCACAATCGGAAGGACCGAGGTGTGCACGATCACCGCGTCTTTTTCGGCTTGGGTCCGCAGACCACGAAGGTGTCGCGGCTCGATTCCCGCGGAGTGAAGTTGAACTAGTGCGGTGAGAGTCTTGAGCGAATCGTCACCGTAGATTTCCGACGCGGGAAGGAGCCCCATCGAAATTGCGTCATCGAGAAGCGCTTTGGATGCGCCGGCCGACGCGAGCATTTCCGACCGCGTGAAGCGAACCTCAAGCGACAGAATTGAATCCACCGAAATGGTTGCGCCGCCCGGCAGGCTGGGTGCTTTACCCGCATCAATGTCCGCGAGAACCCGCTCGATTTGTTTGAGCGGAAGAAAATAGTCCCGCTGCAGACCGAGGATGATACGGATTCTGTGCACGTCGGCGTTGCTGTACGAGCGATAACCGCTCTCGAGTCGTTCGGGGTTCACCAGCCCGTTATCGCCGAGGAACCGAAGTTTGGAGCTCGACAGATCGGGAAACTGAATCCGCAATTGTTGGAGGACCTGACCGATAGTCAGCCCTCCCGGCGCGCTGCCTGACTTCTGTGCGACCATCGTTTAGGAACCCGCGGAGATGTCGTGCCGTGACGGGTAAAACGTCATGCGGTATTTGCCAATCTGAATTTCGGAGCCATCCGACAAGGCGCCTTCGGAGGCGCGCTCTCCGTCGAGGTACGTCCCGTTCAACGAATCAAGATCGCGAACGGTGAACGCGACTCCGTCACGCGCAATCTCGGCATGGCGACGAGAAACCGTCACATCATCGAGAAAAATATCCGCATCCGGGTGTCGACCGGCGACGGTGAGGGGAATGTCGAGGAGGAAGCGGGCCCCGACCGTTGGACCGCGACGGACAATCAGCAGAGCGCTGCCCGACGGCAACGCGGCGATTGCGGCCTGTTCGTCTGCGGAGGTAGTCGCCTCGAGGTCGGCGAGTCGACGGGCGAAGTCATCACCGAGGTGTTCGGTGCTGGAACGGTCATCATCGTCGGCGCTCACGGTCCCTCCTTCGAGCCAATTCTATAAGACCGTCGGGTGTGTTGTGCTACTGGGATTTGTCCGCATCAACTCACGCAGGTAGCCGACACCCGCCACCCAATAAATCACGCCGCCGCTGACACCCAGAAGCCAGCCGATTGTCCCGAGCGGAAGGACCACGTCGGGCCAGACTGTCCCCAGAACGATTACGGGGAACGCGAGGAAGAGGATGAATGTTCCGGTTTTCCCGACGAACGTCACGCGAGGAGCGTCGCGGATTCGCAGCTTGCGCGCGAGAAACACCGCGAGCAACAGAACATCGCGCGCGATGATCGCCACTACCAACGCAATCGGAATCATGTCCCGAATGACGAGGGCGAGCACGCTCGCCGCGATAAACAACCGGTCGGAAATCGGGTCGAGGTACATCCCGAGACGAGTAATTTGGTTGAACTTGCGGGCAATCAGTCCGTCGATGAAATCGCTGGTTGACGCGAAGAGCAGCACAATGAGCGCCCAGTAAAAGTCGCCCGAAACCATCAACCAAAAGAAAACGGGAACCGTCAGAAGCCGAAGAAAGGAAATCGCGTTCGGAACCGTCCAGATGCGGTCGAGTCCCGTGCGTCTCATTGTGAGATTCTACCCGACGGGGTACCGCCGAACCATAGTGAATTCGCCCGAATCATTTCACGGAGGAGTTCCGCGGCGGGGTCGACGGAGGTACGGTAACACTATGACTAACGCTCTCATCGTGGTTGACGTCCAGCAGGGTTTCGAGGATTCCCTGTTTGGTCCGCGGAACAACCTTCAGTGCGAAGACAACATCCGAGCACTTCTCGCTCATTGGCGAGCAGCCGAGCGTCCAATCGTCCTCGTCCGGCATGACTCGCTCTCCCCCGATTCACCGCTCGCACCGGGCCAGCCGGGCAACGACTTTAAGCCTGGAGTCGACGGCCCCCACGACCTGCTCGTGACAAAGAACACCAACTCGGCTTTTTACGGGACACCCGATCTTCACGAATGGCTGAGCACGAACGGGGTGATGACAGTGACGATCTGTGGAATCACGACCGATCACTGCTGTTCCACCACGGCGCGCATGGCGGACAATCTGGGGTATGCGGTGGACTTTGTCCTCGACGCGACGCATACACACGACCGCACTGACTCGGCGGGCCAGACCGTCTCGGCCGACGAGGTCGCGCGAATCAACGGCGCAAGTCTCGCGGGTGAGTTCGCCCGGGTGATTTCGACCGCTGAGGCCCTGGCGGTGACGCCATGACCGAGGAAGCAGCATTCCGCCTGGTGACGCGACGCGGCAACGTGGAGTTCCGCGAGTATGCGGAGCACGTTCTCGCCAGCGTTTCCGTATCGGGAACGTTCGAATCGGCGCCCAGCGTCGGGTTCCGTCCGCTCGTCGGGTACATCTCCGGCGAAAACCGCGACAACACACAATTGGCGATGACCGCGCCGGTCTTTCACGAGGCGACGTCGGACTCATCTCACGTCATCTCGTTTGTCCTTCCACACGGGACCACGCGCGTGCCAGACCCCGTGAGGCCGGGCGTCACGACCCACGTTGTCCCGCTGCTCACCGTCGCGGCGGTGAGATTTGCGGGAGGCTGGAACACACAACGGGCGCGCGGGTACGAATCACGACTTCTTCGACAACTGTCCGAGTGGGGAATCACTCCGGCCGGTACGACACTGTTCGCGCGCTACGACCCACCGTGGAAGCCGGGGTTTTTGCGCCGAAACGAAGTGCTCGTCCCCATCAAAGGGTCAGACGTTCCCTCGGCGTGACGGGAATGACGGGCGCGTGACTCCCCCCATTTTCTCCAACACACGCACGACCTGGTGGCTGTAACCGTATTCGTTGTCGTACCAGACGTACACAACGGCGTGGTTTCCGCTCGTTATCGTGGCCAAGCCGTCGACGATTCCCGCTCGGCGGGAACCCAGAAAATCGGTTGACACGACCTCCGCGGATTCGATGTAGTCGATCTGCTGTCGCAATTCGGAATTGAGCGACACATCCCGCAAAAATGCGTTGAGGTCGGCCGTCGTAACGGCTCGGTCGAGCGTGAGATTCAAAATGGCGAGCGAAACATTCGGCGTGGGGACTCGGATCGCGTTGCCCGTGAGCTTTCCCGCTAACTCGGGTAGCGCTTTCGCCACCGCGCTCGCCGCCCCCGTCTCTGTGATGACCATATTGAGAACTGCGGAGCGCCCGCGTCGGTCGCCGTCGTGGAAATTGTCGATGAGGTTTTGGTCGTTGGTGAACGAGTGAACGGTCTCGACGTGACCGTAAGCAACACCGTAGGTGTCATTGATGACCTTTAACACCGGCGTGATGGCGTTGGTGGTGCAGGACGCCGCGGTGATGACACGATCCGTATCCTCGATGGTGCTGTCGTTGATTCCGTAGACAATGTTTTTCAACGACCCCTTCCCCGGGGCCGTGAGTAACACGCGATCGACCCCGGCCGACTCGAGGTGCTGCTGAAGTCCCCCCGCGTCGCGCCATCGCCCCGTGTTATCGACGACGACGGCGTCAGCGATACCGAACTCGGTGTAATCAATCGCGGCCGGGTCGTTCGCGTAGATGATCTGGATGGAGGTCCCGTTGGCGACGATTCGATTGGTGGACTCATCGACCGTGATGGAACCGTTGAAGGGTCCGTGAACGGAGTCACGTCGCAAGAGGCTCGCCCGTTTCACCAAGTCTTTGGAACCACCGCGTCGAACGACGATGGCGCGCAGCGTTAACCCACCGTTGTCCGACGAACGCGACAGCAAGATTCGGGCGATGAGTCGACCGATGCGACCGAAGCCGTAGAGGACAACGTCGCGCCGTGGGGCGACCGACTGACTGCGGTGATCGGTAATGTCCGCCAGTTCACTGGCGACGAACGACTCGAGGTCAGTTTCTCCCGACGCACCGAAGGCGGAGCTCATTCGCGCAACGTCAATCGACGCTGTTCCCGGATTCAGGGCAATTGCTGAACGGATCAACCAAGCAGTGAATTCGATGTCGAGCGCGTGCCCGTCAACGTGTCGCGCGAAGCGGTGAATGCGCACGATGTCGATGGGAGAAAGATTGAGCAGGCTACGACCGTGCACCGAGAGAACAATTCCGTTGTCGCGATACAGGCGGCCGATGAGCGGAACGAGTTCTTCGGCGACGGCGATTTTCGCCGACCAGTCGTCAGCCACCTCGGACTCGTTGGGAACGCGTGGCACGAGATAACCCTCCTGAGTTGTGTTGACCCCAGCCTACCGAGCCACCGTTTGGGTTCGAATGTCATCCGCATCGTTGGGGCGGCTGAACGACCCGCGGGTACGGCGCGTTTAGAATTGAGCCATGAAAAAATCTTTGGCTCCGTTGGCTCTCGTCGGTTCTCTCATCTTGGTTTTGGGCGGTTGCACCAACGGAATGTTCGGTTCCCCCAACCCGGGCGGAGAGCTCCCCGCGCCGATTACGGAATCGGCGGCACCGCAATTTGCGCAGCCGTTCGATGCAAACGACGTCATGTTCGCTCAGATGATGATTCCGCATCACTCGCAGGCGGTCGAACTCGCGACACTCGCCGAGTCCAACACCACGACTCCTGCAATTCTTGACCTCGCCGCGCGCATCAAAGGCGCTCAGCAACCCGAGATTGACGAAATGACCGCGTGGCTCGCGGCGGCGGGCGCGATGGAGGGCGATCACGGAGCCCACGGAATGTCGATGCCGGGCATTGTCAGCGACGCCGACATGGCTGCGCTTGAACAGGCAACCGGTGCCGAGTTCGACGCGCTCTTTCTGACACACATGATCCAGCATCACGACGGCGCCATCGCCATGGCCAATGACGTGTTGGCAACCACGGCGAATGACGTCGTCTCGGCATTAGGCACCGCCATTGTTGCGGCACAGACCGCCGAAATCGCCGAAATGTACGCCCTGCTCGGACCGTAACCGTTCTGCGGGTACACTGGCACTACTGCACTCGAGATTTTTTCGATGTGTGCGTCGAATAACGCATCCCTCACCGCCCGGCGGTTGACATCTTTTCTTCGGCGAACGACTGTGCCACTCGGCACGCTCGCCCACTCGATTGACCGCGCACGCTCGTGCCCGATCGGTCACCATTTGAAACTGGTATCACTGTGACTACTCACACCTTCAGCACGCTCGGCGTGCCCGCCCCTCTCGTCGCGGTCCTCGCGAAAGACGGCAAAGAAACCCCCTTCCCCATCCAGGTTGACACCCTGCCGGACACCCTCGCGGGTCGCGACGTGCTCGGTCGCGGCAAGACCGGCTCGGGAAAGACTCTCGCGTTCGCCATTCCCATGGTCGCTCGCCTCGGCACTGAACTCGCAGGTGGAAAGCGCCGCGCGGGCTATCCGCTCGGCCTCATCCTTGCGCCGACGCGTGAACTCGCGACTCAGATCGCCGCAGCGCTTCAACCCTTGGCGAATGCCTATGGCTTGCGGTCGATGACCATCTTTGGCGGAATTTCGCAGAACCGTCAGGTCGCGACACTCAAGGAAGGCGTTGACATTGTTGTCGCCACCCCCGGTCGCTTGGAAGACCTCATGAAACAGGGCTTCGTTCATCTCAGTGCCGTCGAAGTGACCGTCCTCGATGAAGCAGACCACATGGCCGATCTCGGATTCCTGCCCATCGTGACCCGTATCCTGTCGGCGACGCCGTCCGGCGGACAGCGCATGCTCTTCAGCGCCACACTCGACAACGGTGTGGACAAACTCGTCAACAAATTCCTGCAGAACGAGATTCTGCACTCGGTCGACGAAGCGAACTCGCACGTTGCGGCGATGACCCATCACGTTTTCGAAGTCGACGACGCCGACCGCAAGAACACCCTCATCAAGGCCCTCGCGTCGGGAACAGGTCGGCGCATCCTGTTCATGCGGACCAAACACCACGCGAAGAAACTCGCCAAGGTTCTCATCGAAGCGGGAATCCCCGCCGTTGACTTGCACGGAAATCTGTCGCAGCCTCAGCGCGACCGGAACCTCGAGGCGTTCAGCACGGGGCGCGTCAAGGTCCTTGTCGCAACCGATGTTGCCGCTCGTGGCGTTCACGTCGACGATATTGAGCTCGTCATCCACGTCGACCCACCCATGGAACACAAGGCGTACCTGCACCGTTCGGGTCGAACCGCCCGCGCCGGCTCGGAGGGCGACGTTGTCACAATTTGTCTGCCGACGCAGAAAAAGGACCTCGCAGCACTCCTTCGCAAGGCCGCCATTACCGTCACGCCTCAAGCGGTGACCGCCGACTCCCCCGCTGTCGTCAAGTTGATCGGCGAGGTGGCCGAGTACGTCAAGCCAGCACCCCGTGTGGTTCAACCGCAGGGTGGGCGCGGAAACTCAAATGGTGCAAACGGGCAACGCACGCGTTCACAACGCGACCGTTCCGGCCGCCCCGCAACGACGAGCAAGGTCGGGGAACGTCCCGGTCAATCCGCGAACAACTTCCGCGGAAGCCGCAACACGCAGCCCACTCGGTCGATTCGACCGCAGGGCCGCTAGCGTCCACAGCGGTTGAGCATCACCGCCGGATGACATCCTTAGACTCGTCACCACGGAACGATTCCGGACGATGAGTGTCGGGCTTCACCCAACCCAAGCTCGACAGAAAAATCGTCGATGGATTGGCTTTCGAAGACTTCTTCGCGAGCCGAAAATCAATAGAGCAGACGCTCGGCTCTCTGTGACTTCTCAGTCGCGCATTAGGCCCGAGTGAAACGTCGGACGGTCAAGACGCCAGCGAGAAGCAACGCCAATCCCGCAAGGAAAGCGATTCCAGGGGCGTTGTCGTTGGATCCGGTGTTCGCCAGCGGCTCCGACAAACCGTCGAAGTAGGACTCAAACATCACTCCGAGGGAGCCGCCGGATCTGTTCTCCACGAATTCGAAGGCGTATGTGAACGAGGTGACTCCGTCATAGGAAACTTCGGCCGCATAGTCGGGATCGTCATCGGACCATTCCTCGCCGAAGAACCGCACAAAGTTCGCGTCCTCCGTCACAACCAACTCGGAACTAGATCTGAGTTCGAACGACGTCGGTTTCGGTGACGAGAACATGACACTCTGGCCTGCGTCAATGTCCTGGACATTGAGAAGCAGGTTGTCGAGAGTCACCGGGCTTCCCGCAATTTGGAATGCGACGGTGATCTCAATCGAGGACGCGGCGGACGGATCTTCCCCGTTGCAGATATCCACGTCGTTGTGAATTCCGCGGTCCGATCGATCGCCTTGATATTCATCGACCGCAGTAATGTATCCGTCTGCCATGCGGTCCGAAGCGACAAAATCTGCCTGAGCATAAAGGTAATTTCCTGCTTCGACGTCCGCGCGATACGCGGCGTTGCTGTAACAACCAACCGTAAGGTCATCTTCTTCTGTTGGGTTTAATCCGTTGAGAATGTCGATCTGGGCCTGAGTGAACTTTAGGTAATTCCAGCCCGAAACAACATCATCCGAAACGGCCCCGACCGTGACGAGAGCATCGATTTGGTTTCCATCAATCGTCGCAACATTCGTGTACAGAAGGTTCGACCCGGTGCTGACATTGGCCAAGCGATCGAATCCGCCCGGGTTTGCGAAGTTGAAACCCGCCCCGGAAGCGTCGAGAACGATGGCGTGAGCAGGGCTAGCCAGTGCGGTTGAGAAAGCGAGGCCGAGGAGCGCGGAGCCAGCAAGAAAACGGAGTTTCATGAAATGCCTTTCGAAGCGTTGTTAAGAGTATATAAGAGTCGGGCTGCGAAGTCGGGCTGCACCACTCGGCTCAAAATAGCGGCCGCCGACGGTAATGCCTTGTATCGAACCGTTGAATGCTCCAGCAATCATCCCGAACGGACGAAATTAGTCCGTCGACCCCGCGGGTGGGTCCAGAAGCAGATCCAGTCGCTCGATCAGGTTCTCCTTGAACAAGACTGCCTCATCATCGGCAGCACCCCTGCGCCAACGAACGAATGTGCTACGACCACGCACGAACAGCGGACCGGTCCCGCTGGCGAACGACTCAACATCAATGGTGATACGTGACGCGCCAAAATTCACCACGGTACCGGGTTCGTATCCCGCGCGGAATGCGGCATGTGCGTATTCGCTGCGCTCTGCCTTGTAAGCCGAATTGTGACTGGTTAGTGGCACACTCTCTGAACGAACAGTTTCGCCAGCCCTGAACAGAGTGCCCCCCTTACCAACGAGGAAGACACCAAGACGCCAAACCTCGCCTAACTTGACAAAGCGGCCACGACGCGGGAGGCCCAAAACCAGACTCGGCGCAATGTATTCACCCAGCTGTTCGAGAGGCAGATTGGACGTAACGAGCTGCCCATAAACCCAACTGAGCACGGCGCGGGCCTCCGAGATTGCGGCGATCACATCGTCGTCATCTGTCACGTGACGAGTCTATGTGGCAAGATAAAAGTGTGGGGGCAATCGGGCCCTCCCAGACCAGTGGAGTTATCGATGAATGAAAAAGACTTGATTGAACTGTGGAATGATAAGCGTCGCCAAATAATTGCGGCTCAAACCCCTTCCGTAATTGCCCTAGCCGTTATCACCGTCGTGGCAATGATGGGCTACTTCGACGGACCATACACCTACGCGTTTTCATTAGCGTCACTTTTTGTCGTGACCGCCGGTTCCTTGAGCGTACTCAACCAGTTTGCGATTATCCGCGAAGCAAAATCAATCGTTCGCGACCTCCAGGCAGTCAGCAACCCTTCAGGAGTCGCACGTGACATCGCTGCCAGCGGCCCGTACTTGCTCTACACGCAGATTCTGATGATTGTGTTTAGCCTCGCATTGTTGTTGGCGTTGGTCCTTGTCATTCTTTAGATCGAGACCCCGCAACTATTTCAAGGTCGGGCTGCACCCCTCCGCTCGAAATCGCAACGCTCACGCGTTGCAAACGATTTCTTGGACGGCGGGGGCCCACATGTCGGCCAGGAAAATGAATAAAGACTGACCAACGGTCAGTCTTTATTCATGGTCGGGCTGCACCGCTCGGCTCAAAATTGCGGCCGCCGACGCTGGCGCGTCGGTAATGCAATTTTTCGAACCGGCGGGTCCGCCTGGAAGATCCGAGTAATAGAAAAAGACCGCACGAGTGCGGTCTTTTTCTATTACGTCGGGCTGACAGGATTTGAACCTGCGACCCCTTGACCCCCAGTCAAGTGCGCTACCAAGCTGCGCCACAGCCCGCTGCCTCGCGGCAACCGTTCTACCCTACCAAGAACTCACGCCCTCATTTCAGGCGTCGCTGGCGCGCAACTCCTTGACTGCCTGCTCGAAAACCAGGTGGTGCGCCGCGATGTCCTCGACTGTGGTTGTCGGACACATGAGCGCCA
>CANKTR010000008.1 GCA_947486475.1 Microbacteriaceae bacterium
CAACACGGGTGACACGAACTTTGACGCTCAGATTTCTGAGGTCACTGCGGCTAACCCCGACGCGATCGTTCTGATCACGTTCGAAGAACTCAAGACCATTGCTCCGAAGCTCATCGGTGGCGGCTGGCCCGCAGACAAGGTTTACCTTGTTGACGGAAACGTTGCTAACTACAGCGAGGACTTCGAGCCCGGACTTCTCGAAGGTGCAAAGGGAACGGTCCCCGGACTGAACCTCGAGACCATCGCGGACTTCACCACGGCAATGAACGACAACTGGGTTGCCGAAGGCAACGCTGACCTCGAAGCCGTATTCGCATACGGTCCTGAGGCCTACGACGCTGTCGTACTTCTCGCGCTCGCAGCACTCGAAGCCGGTTCGGTTGAGGGTGTCGACATGGCCGCGAAGCTCCAGGAAGTCTCCGGTGGTACCGGTGACGGAACCAAGTGCACCACGTTCGTAGAATGCGCCGACATCATCATTGGTGGCGGAACCGCTGACTACGACGGTGTCTCGGGCCCCATCACCTTCAACGAAGTTGGAGACCCCACCGAAGCATCAATCCAGGTATACGAGTTCATCAACGACAACACTGCGGTTCCTTTCGCAGGATAATCCGTTTGTGTTGAGTCGCTGACTCAAGGGAAGGCCCCGGGTTCGCCCGGGGCCTTTTCTGTTGCTCCGTCGCCGACGTCACCGGCGTCACCGGTTGCACACCCCCCATACGTTCTTGGAAACGGAATGGGGCAGGGCATACGTTCCTAGTAACCAAACCGCCGTCGGCTGCCGAGACTTCTCAAATGCGCTGATTTGGTTTCCAGGAACGTGAGATGGCGAGGGTTTGGTTTCCAAAAACGTAGAGAGAAGGTGAAAGTTTGCTTTCTCCACACGTGGTGCGGCGACGAGAAACGGGGCCGACCCGAAGGTCGACCCCGCTCTGACGTGAGTGTTTAGGCGCCGAGGGTACCGAGGTACAGCCCGATGACCTTGGGGTCATTCAAGAGCTCGCGTCCGGTTCCGGTGTAGGCATCCTTGCCCTGATCGAGAACGTATCCACGGTCGCAGATCTGCAGGCAGCGACGTGCGTTCTGCTCGACCATGATGGTCGTCACCCCGGCCTGGTTGATTTCGGAGACGCGGATGAATGCCTCGTCTTGGCGCACGGGCGATAGGCCGGCGCTGGGCTCGTCGAGGAGGAGCACCGCCGGGTCCATCATGAGCGCGCGGCTCATGGCCACCATCTGTCGCTCACCACCCGAGAGCGAGCCTGCGCGCTGCTTGAGACGCTTTCCGAGTTCGGCGAAAATACTGGTCACGAACTCGAGGCGCTCGTTGTAAGCACTGGGATTTTGATACAACCCCATCTGCAGGTTTTCTTCGATTGTGAGGCTGGGGAACACGTTGTTCGACTGCGGGACGAAGCCGACACCGCGCGCGACGAGTTGGTTCGCTTTCAGACCCGTGATGTCGTCGCCGTTGAGGGTAATGGATCCTTCGCTAACCTTGACTAAGCCAAAGATGGCCTTGAGCAGGGTCGACTTGCCGGCACCGTTCGGGCCGATGATGCCGATGAGTTCACCCTTGTTTGCGTAGAGGTTAGTTCCGTTGAGAATGTTGACGCCGGGAAGGTAGCCCGCGAACAGGTCCTTCGTCTCGACGACGGGGATTTCGTTCTTCGTCGCCATTATTGCTCCTTCGAAATCTTGGGAAGCGCGATGCGGCCCGTCACAGCGCCAAGGTCGATGTCCTGGTGGCTACCGAGATACGCGTCGATGACGGCGGTGTTTTTCATGACTTCGTCGGGTGCGCCTTCGGCCACGACCTTTCCTTCGGCCATAACGATGACCCAATCCGCGATGTGGCGAACCATCTGCATATCGTGTTCGACGAAGAGGACAGTCATGCCGTCTTTTTTGAGGTTGAGAATGTGGTCAAGCAGCGACTGGGTCAACGCTGGGTTGACGCCCGCCATCGGTTCGTCGAGCATGACGAGTTCCGGGTTCGTCATCAGTGCACGCGCCATTTCGAGCAGCTTGCGTTGTCCGCCGGAGAGCGACGCGGCGAAATCATCGCGCTTGGTATCGAGCTTGAACCGAGTCAGGATCTCGAGCGCTTTTGCTTCGATCTCGACTTCCTTCTTCTTCCAGAGGAAGGGAAAAAGGCTTGCGCTGAGCTTTTCGCCGCTCTGTTCGGTGCTTCCCAGCTTCATGTTGTCCATGACCGTGAGGAGACCCAAAGCCTTCGTTAACTGGAACGTGCGGATGAGGCCCCTGCGCGCTACCTTGAAGGCGGAGACCTTCGCAAGAGACTTCCCATTGAACGACCACGTGCCCCTGTCGGGCTGGTCAAACCCAGTGAGCAGGTTGAAGAACGTGGTTTTTCCCGCGCCGTTGGGCCCGATGAGCGCCGTGATGGCGTTGCGGGGGATTTCAACGTGCTCAACGTCGACGGCGACCAGTCCACCGAACTGGCGGTGGACGCCGTCCGCGACCAGGATGGGGTCCTTCTTGGCGACACCGGGCTTGATTGCGCCGACGTGCAAGCCGGTTGACTTGGCGGGGGGTGAGGAAGGTTTGTTACTTGACAAAAGTCAACTCCTTCTTGTTTCCGAATAGGCCTTGGGGTCGGTAGACCACGAGGAGAACCAGCGCGAAACCGACAATGATGTATTTGATCTGTGCTGCCTGGATGGTGGTGAAGGGCATCAGTCCGGCGTCCGCGAGAGCGGGGAAGAGCAAACCGAGGAATGCCTGCAGCACCCAGAAGATGATCGAACCCGCGAGCGGACCAAACACCGTTGCGGCGCCGCCGAGGAGCAACGCGGTCCAGAGGAAGAACGTGAGCGAGGTCACATACACCGACGAGTTGACGTTGGTCGAGAACGCGAGCATCAGTCCCCCGAGAGCGCCGAGGACACCACCGATGATGAGGGCCTGCATCTTGTAGGCAAAGACGTTCTTTCCGAGCGATCGCACGGCGTCCTCGTCTTCACGAATCCCCTTGATGACCCGACCCCACGGTGAATTGACCAGTCGCCACACAAGGAAAATCGCGAGCGTCAGGATAATGATTCCAACGATGCGGAGGTACCAGGTGCGTTCGTTGTCCACGAAGGGCACGAAACCGTAATCGCCGGGTGGGATGGGGTTCGACTCGTTGAAACCACCGGCACCAACCGTCGGGTTGGTGATGGTTCCTCCGGGGCCGTTGAAGCCCGAAAGCCCGTCAGCAGAGCCGGTGATTCCGCCGAAGGCCGAACTCAGAAGCAACAATCGAACGATTTCCGCCGCCGCAATTGTCACAATCGCGAGATAGTCGCCCCGAAGTCGCAGCGTGGGAATCCCGAGAATCAGGGCGAAAACAACGGATGCACCGATTCCGACAAACGCCGCGAAATACCAGGGGAGTCCGAATGTGAGAATACCAATCGCGTAACCGTAGGCACCGAGGGCCATGAAGCCCGCCATACCCATATTCAGAAGCCCACCAAAACCGAAGTGAACCGCAAGACCGAGCGTGGCCAGAGCATAGGCAATGGTCGTTGGGGCGAGGATGAACGAGATCGATGAGTTGAAGATTGCGAGGAAGTCCATGAGCTATCCCACCCTTTCCTTGCGTCCGAGAATTCCTTGAGGGCGGAACAGCAGGATCCCGATGAGGACGACGAGCGCACCGACGTATTTGAGGTCGGACGGGATGAACAGGCTTGATCCTTCGACGAGGATGCCCACGATGAGTGAGCCGACCAACGCACCGTAGGCCGTGCCGAGTCCGCCGAGGGTCGTCGCGGCGAAGATGAGCAGGAGAATCTGGCCTCCCATATCCCAGCGAATTCCGGGGCGGAAGTAGGCCCACAAAATTCCCGAGAAACCAGCCAGCACAGATCCGATGATCCAGACGATCCGGACGACACCGTCGACGTCGATTCCGGACGATGCGGCGAGGCTGGGGTTATCTGAGATCGCGCGGGTTGCCTTACCGATCTTGGATGCGCTGAGCCACCAGGCGAACGCGATGATGAGCAATACGGAAACGCCCATGCTGACGATGTCGATAATGCTGAGCGAGACTGACCCGAAGAGGTTGAAACGTTCCGCACTTGAACCCGGAAGGTTCTCGGTCTTTCCCCCGATGAAGAACTGGTACGTGTATCGAATGCCGAGCGACAGCCCGATGGAGACGATCATGAGCTGCACGAGTCCCATGCCACGCCGTCGTAACGGTGCCCATAGCGCGGCGTCCATTCCCCAGCCAAAGCCGGCCGACAGAACGAGCGCGAGGGGGATTGCGAGCCACAACAGCCCCTCGCCCAGCACGGCGACTAGTCCGAGGGTGGCGATTGCCCCGAAGGTGACGAGTTCGGCGTGTGCAAAGTTCGAAATGCCGGTGGTTCCGTAAATCAGCGAGAGGCCAACCGATGCGAGCGCCAACATGAGACCGAAGTTGAGGCCTGAAATGAGTCGCTGAACGACTTGGTCGAACATGCTGGTCGTCGTGCGTTCGCCCTGTCCGATGAAAAAGTTCATCGTGGCGCGTCCACCGGGACCAACCGTCACGGTCTGAACGTTTGCCTCGACGAATTCGGTTGCGGGATTGTCGATAACGGCGATACCGTCAGGAAGAGTGGTTTCGTCAACGGTCACGATGTAATCGGCGAGTTTTTCCGGGACACCGGCTGTGAACTTGCCTTCGGCGTCGGTCATGACCGTGGCCGCGTAACCACCGCCACCCGCTAGGTTGATGGTGACACCGGCAATCGGCTCGCCTTTGTTTTGGACGTTTCCGCTGATTTTGAACGGCATTTCAGGGTTGACGACATCCGCCTGGGCGGGCGACGCGAGCCCAAGAACGCCGAATGCCAAGACAAAGGCACCCACTGCGCTCGCAAGTCGACTAGCGTTCCATCGCATTGTTGACACGGTCCTCACAAGGCCTCCTGCTAGGACCCGGCAGCGCGTTCGCCAACCGGGATTGATTTCCACACTCTAAGGAACATGTGTTTCGCACTGTTCACGCGATTAATGAACCTGCCCCATTATGTCGGGAAACTGTGGCAAATGGGAATCCGACTACGATAAAAGAAGCGAGAGCACAGTGGTTAGCGTATTTTTCTTTGCGGAGAGGGGCAACATGAGCGGTAGCGATCCCTTCGGTCTTACCGGACTGACCTACGACGATGTCATGCTTCTGCCCGAGCACACCGACGTCATTCCGTCGGAAGCGAACACCTCGAGTCGCCTGACGAAGCGCATCACGCTGTGGGCACCGATTGTGTCCAGTGCGATGGACACCGTCACCGAGTCGCGCATGGCGATTGGGATGGCCCGCCAAGGCGGCATCGGCATCATTCACCGCAACCTATCCATCGAGGACCAAGCGGCGCAGGTCGACAAGGTCAAGCGCAGCGAATCGGGGATGATCACGAACCCGGTGACGACGACCCCGGACACGTCTGTCGCCGAGGTCGACCGGATTTGCGGTCAATTTCGTGTGTCCGGACTTCCCGTCGTGAACGAGGAAGGCGTCCTGTTGGGGATCATCACCAATCGGGACATGCGTTTCGTTCCGCGCGATGAAGCTGAAAAGACTCTCGTCAAAGACGTCATGACTCCCATGCCTCTCGTCACGGGTCGTGCTTCGATCGGCGGCGAGGCCGCCGTTGCCTTGTTCGCCCAACACAAGATTGAAAAACTCCCCCTTGTTGATGACGGCGGGAAACTTGTCGGGCTCATCACGGTCAAGGATTTCGAGAAGAGCGAGAAATACCCGAACGCGACGAAGGACGACGAAGGTCGACTTCGCGTGGGTGCGGCAATCGGCTTCTTTGGTGATGCGTGGGATCGCGCGTGTGCATTGCGCGACGCGGGCGTCGACATCCTCGTAGTCGACACCGCGAACGGCGATTCATCGGGAGTTCTCGACATCGTGAAGAAAGTCAAGGCGGATAAGACCTTCGCGCACATCGACGTGATTGGCGGAAACGTGGCAACCGAGGCGGGCGCAGCGTCGCTCATCGCGGCGGGCGTCGACGCCGTCAAGGTCGGGGTTGGCCCCGGTTCCATTTGCACGACTCGGATCGTCGCCGGTGTTGGCGTTCCGCAGATCACCGCCATTTATGAAGCCTCCAAGGCCGCGAAGAAAACGGGCGTTCCCGTCATCGCCGACGGCGGGCTCCAGTATTCGGGCGATATCGCCAAGGCACTTGTTGCCGGCGCTGACGTCGTCATGCTCGGCTCGCTACTGGCGGGCACGGACGAAAGCCCGGGCGACCTGGTGTTCGAGAACGGGAAGCAGTACAAGGAGTACCGCGGAATGGGGTCGCTCGGAGCACTGCAGACGCGTGGTAACAAGACCTCATATTCCCGTGACCGTTATTTCCAAGCCGACGTTCCCAGCGACGACCAGCTCATCGCCGAGGGCATCGAAGGCCGCGTCGCCTATCGCGGCCCGCTCGCATCGGTCATGTACCAGTTGCTGGGTGGACTTCGGCAGTCGATGTTCTACACGGGCTCTCGAACGATCACGGATCTCAAAGCACAGGGCAAGTTTGTTCGCATCACTCCGGCGGGACTCAAGGAATCACACCCGCACGACATTCAGATGATTGTCGAAGCACCGAACTACAAGCGATAGGCGACGATCATGAGTGACATCGAAATCGGCCGTGCCAAGCGAGCGCGCCGCGCGTTCTCGTTCGATGACATCGCGGTGGTGCCGAGTCGCCGAACCCGCGACCCAGAGGCCGTGAGCACCGCCTGGTCAATTGACGCGCTCAAGTTTGAGATCCCGGTCCTTGCGGCACCGATGGACTCAGTTGTCTCGCCACGCACCGCCATCACCATTGGCAAGCTCGGCGGCATCGGTGTTCTCAACCTCGAAGGACTGTGGACGCGGTACGACAAGCCCGAGGCCGTGATTGAAAAAATCCGCGAACTCCCCGTTGACATCGCGACAGCCGAGATGCAAAAGCTGTACGCAGAGCCGATCAAACCGGAGCTCATCGAACAGCGTCTCGGCGAGATTCGGGATGCCGGCGTCCCCGTCGCGGGTGCACTGAGCCCGCAGCGGACCGTCGAATTCCACGACATTGTGACCAAGTCGGGGATCGACCTCTTTGTGATTCGCGGCAACACCGTCAGCGCCGAGCACGTCTCGCCGACGGGTGAGCCTCTCAATCTCAAACAATTCATCTACGAACTTGATGTGCCCGTCATCGTCGGAGGGGCCGCAACGTACACGGCCGCCCTTCACCTGATGCGAACGGGCGCCGCTGGCGTACTGGTGGGATTCGGCGGAGGCGCGGCCTCGACCACGCGAACCTCCCTCGGGGTCGAGGTACCCATGGCTACCGCGTTAGCCGATGTGGCCGGCGCCCGCCGCGATTATCTCGATGAATCGGGCGGTCGCTATGTTCACGTCATCGCCGACGGCGGACTGGGATTGTCCGGCGACATCGTCAAGGCGATTGCGATGGGCGCCGACGCCGTGATGCTCGGCACGACTCTCGCTCGGGCGACGGACACCCCCGGAAACGGCTGGCACTGGGGGCAAGAGGCGTATCACGCCGACCTTCCCCGCGGAAACCGCGTGTGGGTCGGCCAGATCGGGCCACTCGACGAGGTCCTGTTCGGTCCGTCGCGCCACGCGAACGGGCAGTCGAACCTCATCGGAGCACTACGCCGAGCAATGGCAACCACTGGCTACAGCGACCTCAAGGAATTCCAGCGGGTCGAAGTCGTCGTCGACCCCAACGCGTGATCAGGCAGCAATGACGCGCGCATGGTGGGCGATGGCACGGCAGCCACGCTGGATCGCCGGACTCCTCGCGTGTCTCGTTCTCGCCGGGGTTTTCGCGGCGTTGGGCCAGTGGCAAATCGAGCGCGCCATCGCCGAGGCAACAATCGTCGAGGTCGACACCGAAACACCGGTGCCCCTCACCACGGTCCTTGACCCCGGAGCCGGACTACCTCTGGCCGATGGTGGTCGCCGCGTCACCCTGACCGCGACATGGACTCAGGAACGACTCGTTGTGCTGGATCGACGGCAGGGAAGCGACATGGGCGAGTGGCTCATTGCCAACGCGCGGACAGCCGACGGTGCGTGTCTCCCGGTCGCGATTGGGTGGGCACCGAGCGTGAACCCCGCCGAGTTCATCGTGATCGACGATTCGCCGTCCCCGCTGGTCGGGCGACTCGTGCCCAGTGATGACCCATTGACGGGCGATTACGACAAAGGCCGCCTGACCATCGTGTCGAGCGCTGACCTTGTCAATCGCTGGGACTGCGACACGATGTACGACGCCTTCCTTGTCCTGGACACCGCGCAGCCCCCACTCGAGGCCATCGTGTCGGTCACGCCGTTGCCACAGGCCGCGCTCAACTGGCTCAACATTTTCTATGCGATCGAATGGGCGTTTTTTGCGGTCTTCGCGCTCTATTTCTGGTACCGCCTCGTCACGGACGCCGTCGAGCGGGAGGCGGAAGCGGCAGTCGGACTCCAACCCTAGAATTGGCGTATGGCGATTGATCGGGACAAGGCTCTGAAGGCAGAGAAGACGTTTCGCGTCGCCGCCTACATCACCGGCACCATGTTGCTGTTGCTGACCGGAGAGATGGTCCTGAAGTACCTGTTCGGGCTCGAGATCGAAGGGGGCGGACCGTTCGGAATTGTGGCGCTCGTTCCCACCGGAACCGTTGTCGCCGCGAACATCTCGACGATTATCCTCATTGTTCACGGCTGGCTCTATGTCGTCTATCTTCTCGGGTGCTTCCAGTTGTGGTCGGCGATGCGCTGGCCGCTCACCTATTTCCCCGTCCTCGCACTGGGTGGCGTCGTGCCGCTGTTGTCGTTCATCACCGAACGTCGGGTCCGTCGAATGGTTGACGAGGGAACCCGGTGACAACCCACCGTCCCGTTCTCGTTATCGACTTTGGGGCGCAATATGCGCAGTTGATTGCCCGGAGGGTCCGCGAGGCACACGTGTACAGCGCGATTGTTCCGCACACCATCACCGCTGCCGAAGTCGCCGACAAGCAGCCCCTCGCCATCATTCTCTCTGGCGGTCCGTCGAGCGTGTACGAACCCGGTTCGCCATCGCTCGACCCGGGTATCGTCACACTCGGTATTCCAGTCTTGGGAATTTGCTACGGTTTCCAGGTCATGGCGCAGCAACTCGGTGGGGAAGTGGCGAACACTGGTTTGCGCGAATACGGTGCGACCGAGGCTCGCGTGTCCGGCGGAGTTCTCTTTGCCCAACAACCAGCTGCGCAAACGTGTTGGATGAGCCACGGCGATCGGGTAGAGACGGCACCGCCAGGATTCACGGTCACCGCATCGACCGATGCGACACCCGTCGCGGCCTTCGAAAACACCGAGACTCGGATGTTCGGTGTGCAGTGGCACCCCGAGGTCGTGCACTCCGATTTCGGTCAGCGAGTCCTCGAGAACTTCCTCTGGAACGGCGCGGGAATCGCGCCCGACTGGACGAGCGGGAATGTCATCAACGAGCAGGTCACGAAAATTCGCACACAGGTCGGCGACGATCTCGTCATCTGTGGACTGTCGGGCGGTGTCGATTCAGCGGTCGCCGCGGCGCTCGTGCACAAAGCCGTCGGCGATCAACTCATCTGTGTTTTTGTTGACCACGGCCTTCTGCGCGAAGGAGAACGCGAACAGGTCGAGCGCGATTTCGTGGCGGCCACCGGAGTTCGACTCGTCACGATTGATGTCGCGGATAGGTTTCTCGCCGAGTTGAAGGGCGTCACCGACCCCGAGACCAAGCGCAAGACGATTGGGCGCGAATTCATTCGCGCATTTGAGACCGCCGAGGCCGACCTCGTTGCCGAGGCCGCGAACGCAGGCAAGAAGGTCCGATTCCTCGTGCAAGGAACGCTGTATCCCGACGTGGTCGAGAGCGGCGGGGGCAGCGGCACGGCGACCATCAAGTCTCATCACAACGTCGGCGGGCTCCCCGAGGACCTTCAGTTCGAGCTCGTCGAGCCGCTTCGTGAACTGTTCAAGGACGAGGTGCGCGCCATCGGTCGCAAACTCGGACTTCCCGAACTCATCGTGGGTCGCCAGCCGTTCCCCGGCCCCGGCCTCGGAATTCGTATCGTCGGCGAGGTCACGAAGGAACGCCTCGACCTACTGCGCGCCGCCGACGCCATCGTCCGTGCCGAACTCACCGCCGCCGGCCTTGATCAGGACATCTGGCAGTGCCCCGTCGTCCTTCTCGCCGATGTTCGTTCGGTCGGAGTACAGGGCGACGGTCGCACCTACGGCCACCCCATCGTTTTGCGTCCCGTGTCGAGCGAAGATGCGATGACCGCCGACTGGACACGCGTCCCCTACGACGTACTAGCCAAGATCTCGAATCGAATCACCAACGAGGTCAAAGACGTCAATCGCGTTGTCCTCGATGTCACCTCAAAGCCGCCCGGCACCATCGAGTGGGAATAAGAAAAAGGCGCCGATTGCTCAGCGCCTTTTCCGTGAAAGGGTGACTAGTCGTTGCCGCGGAAGATCGCAATCATTCGCAGGATTTCGAGGTACAACCAGACAACGGTGACGAGGATGCCGAAAGCGCCCTGCCATGCGTAGACCGCGGGGACACCGCGCTCGGCGCCGAGCTTGATTGATTCGAAGTCGAGCACGAGCGAATACGCGGCGAGGAACACGACGACAACACCGATGATGAGCCCGAGCGGGATTCCCATGATGTTTGCCGAGCTCAAACCGAACTGAGCATCACCGGTTACGCCCGTTGCCATCAGGACCATGTTGACGACCTGGTAAACGAGGTAGCCGACCATGGCGACCGAAACGACCTTGGTCATGCGCGCCGACGAACGGAAACGTCCAGAGAGGAAGAGGAACAGGGTGACGCCGATGACGCCAAGCGTTCCGATCACAGCCTGGGTGACGATACCGTCCCACATCGAGTTGAAAACCATCGAAATTGCTCCGACAAAAATTCCCTGCAGAACCGCATAGGCGATGATGAGCCCGGGAGACGGAACCTTCTTGAAGGTGTTGACGAGCCCAAGGACGAGTCCACCGACGAGGCCGACGATCATGACCGGGAACGACGCGAAGGTCCAGCCGATGTACGCACCGCCGATAAGAACGACGAACGCGAGGATGGTCTTGATGATGGTGTCTTCGACGGTCATGCGCCCTGTCTGACCTGGCGTGGCAGCGGGCATGTCGTAGGTCTGCTCGAGAGTCGCAGCGTCGTCCTTAGTGGCGGCTGGTGTCTTCGATGCGTTCGGGCCGTACATGGCCTCGAGTTCGGAACGCGATACCTGTCCGGGGCGGAAGGCGGCGTTACGCGAGAAAGCGGGGTTGGAATTCATGGACACTCCTTTAAGTGCTGGGTGAATACTCGTCAATTCTAAAGCGGTAATCCTTGGAAAACCCTGAGAGGTTAGAGAGTCGCCCACCACAAATACAACATCACACCACCGACAATCCACACCACGGCTCCCACGGCCCCGAGAGCCATCGCGATGATGCACAGGCGCTCGCCCTTCTCGCGTGAGCGGCGAATCTGCTCACGGGCGAACCAGCCCAACGGAAGTGCCATTGGTGACATCAGGGCACCGAGAATTACCGCGAGGACGGCGGTCGGGTTGGTGCGCGGGGCGGCGGTGGTTTCGGTCACGTGGTCACTCTATTCATCCTTCGCTCTGGTGTCGGTGAGGGCGCGTAAACTTGAGCCCACATGTCGAACTCTCCCACCGCTCTCGATCCCGCTGATCCGCTCCTCGAGGGGCTGAACCCCCAACAAGCGCACGCCGTCGCTCACCGCGGGCCGGCTCTTCTTATCGTGGCGGGTGCGGGTTCAGGCAAAACGGCAGTCCTCACGCGCAGAATCGCCCTGTTGTTGAAGAACCGCGAAGCATGGCCGAGCCAGATCCTCGCAATTACGTTCACCAACAAAGCCGCTGCAGAGATGCGCGAGCGCATCGAGATGTACATCGGCGACGAATCTCGGGGCATGTGGATTTCGACATTCCACTCGGCGTGCGTTCGAATTCTGCGCAACGAGGCCGAGCGGTTCGGGTTTCCGCAGGCGTTCACAATTTACGACTCGGCAGATTCGAAGTCGCTCGTCAAGCGAATCCTCAAAGAGTTCGAAGCGGACTCTATGGGGCTCACGCCCGGTGGTGTGCTGTCAAAGATGTCACGTCTCAAGAACGAATTGATTGATGTCGATGGGTTCGCGAGCCAAGCGAACCCGAACGACCCGAACGAGATGATGTTTCTCGAGGTCTTCCGTCGTTATACCCAAGAACTTCGCCGCGCAAATGCTTTTGACTTCGATGACCTCATCGGTCAGACGGTGTTCTTGTTCCGCGCATTCCCAGAGGTCCGCGCGCTGTACCAACGCAGATTCCGCCACGTGTTTGTGGACGAGTACCAAGACACCAACAAGGCGCAGTACGAACTGATTCATGAGCTCACGCGTCCGGTGAAACCCGAACACGTGCCGGTCGAGACCCCGCCTGTGCTCTACAACGCCGAGGGCGGTATCGACGCGGCGACTCTGACAGTAGTGGGCGACTCGGATCAATCGATCTATGCGTTCCGAGGCGCCGACATCCGGAACATCCTCGAATTCCGCCAGGACTTCCCCGGCACCGACGTCGTCGTGCTGGAACAGAACTACAGATCGACGCAAAACATTCTGGACGCGGCCAATGCGGTCATCGGCAACAACTTTGACACGTCGATGAGCAAGCGCCTTTTCTCGGATCGCGGACCGGGCGAGCGCATCACGGGCTTCACCGGCGTGACCCAACACGACGAGGCGCAGTTTGTCGCCGACGAAATCGATAACTTGCACACCGGCGGGATGGCGTATCGCGATATTGCGGTGTTCTATCGGACGAATGCGCAGACTCGAGCGCTGGAAGACGTGCTTATGCGCTCTGGCGTTCCCTATCGACTCATCGGCGGAACCAAGTTCTACGAGCGCATGGAAATCAAGGACGTCCTCGCGTATCTTGCAGCCGTCGCAAACCCCGACGATGGACTCGCTCACCGCCGAATTCTTAACACGCCCAAACGCGGGATCGGTGATGTCACGGAATCAGCGATTCAGCGGTTCGCCGACGACAACCAGATTTCGTTCCGCGAGGCGATGCGACAAATCGAATCGGTGGGGGTCGCTGCTCGGGCCACCGCTACCGTTCGCGAATTCGTCAACGCGCTTGACCGTATTTCTGACACCGTCGCGACCGCGAAGGTCGTTGACGTTCTCATTGCGTTGCTCGAGGCGACGGGTTACCTCATCCTCCTGAAGGAAAGCCGCGACCCGCAAGAAAACGCCCGCGCCGAGAATGTCGAGGAACTCGTCGGACTCACTCGCGAGTTCCAGGCCAAGTCCCCCGAGGGAACGCTCATCGACTTCCTCACCGAAGTCGCGTTGTCATCCGCCGCGGACGACCTCGATGACGAATCGGGAACCGTCAGCCTCATGACGCTGCACACGGCGAAGGGGCTGGAGTTCGACGCCGTGTTTATCACGGGCATCGAAGAGGAAATTCTTCCCCACCGCATTTCGGTCGCCGAGGCCGGCGGAATTCAAGAGGAACGTCGCCTGTTCTACGTCGGAATCACGCGCGCGAAAAAGAAGTTACACCTGTCACTCGCAACGTCACGAGCGACGTTCGGCGAAATCGCGTCGTGTATGCCGAGCCGATTCCTCGCCGAAATCCCCGACTCGCTCGTCGACTGGCGCGAATCGGGTCGTCGATCGCTCTCGCCGTCGTTCGAGAAGCGTTCATGGGATGCGCCGTCGAAACCGCGCACCGAATGGACCGGCGCCATCACGCGCGAGGTTCGCGACAACTCAGGACTCGAACTTGCGACGGGTGATCGCATCACGCACGATGATTTCGGCGAGGGTCGCGTGATCGCGGTCACGGGCGAGGGCGCAAAGCGCATCGCGGAAGTTCTCTTCGACGAGGTGGGCAAAAAGAAACTGCTCATCAAGATTGCGCCCATCACCAAGCTCTAAACACACGCCATGCGCGGTCGGTCGGCCCGGTGTCGAACGGTAGGCTGTAAAACGGTCGAGAGGCAGTCAGCCCCGACTTTTTACGACTTTTGTCGATTGGATGACAGTGGATCTTTACGAGTATCAAGCGCGTGACATGTTCGAAAAGCACGGCGTTCCCGTGCTCCGGGGAATCGTCGCCGACACCCCGGAAGAAGCACGTGCAGCGGCCTCCACAATCGGCGGACTCACGGTTGTCAAGGCGCAAGTCAAGACCGGCGGCCGCGGTAAGGCTGGCGGCGTCAAGGTCGCCAAGATCCCCGACGACGCGTTCGAGGCGGCGAAGGCAATCCTCGGACTCGACATCAAGGGTCACGTCGTCACGCGCGTCATGGTCGCCGAAGGCGCGGCAATCGTGCAGGAGTATTACTTCTCGGTTTTGCTCGACCGTGCGAACCGTTCGTACCTCTGCCTTTGCTCCTACGAGGGCGGGATGGACATCGAGCAGTTGGCGGTTGAACGCCCCGACGCACTTGCCCGTATCGACGTGAGCCCCATCGAGGGCATCACCCTTGCGAAGGCGAAGGAAATTGCTGTCGCCGCAAAGTTCCCCGCTGAACTCGTCGACAAAGTTGCACCCGTGTTCGTCCAGTTGTATGGCGTTTTCACCTCGGAAGACACCACCCTCGTCGAGGTCAACCCACTCGTCTTGACCGACGACGGCAGGATTCTCGCGCTGGACGGCAAAGTCACTCTCGATGCGAACGCCGAATTCCGCCAGCCCGACCACGCCGCTCTCGAGGACAAGGACGCGGCCGACCCGCTCGAAGCGCAGGCGAAAGAGCACGACCTCAACTACGTGAAGCTCGACGGTGAAGTCGGAATCATCGGAAACGGTGCCGGACTCGTCATGTCGACACTCGATGTCGTCGCGTATGCAGGCGAAAACTACGGCGGCGTCAAGCCCGCCAACTTCCTCGACATCGGTGGCGGAGCCTCGGCCGAGGTCATGGCCGCTGGTCTCTCGGTCATCCTGGGTGACCCACAGGTCAAGAGTGTTTTCGTGAATGTGTTCGGCGGAATCACCGCGTGTGACGCCGTGGCCAACGGAATCGTCAGCGCCCTCGAGATGCTGGGCGATAAAGCGACGAAGCCGCTCGTTGTCCGTCTCGACGGAAACAGCGTCGACAAGGGCCGCGAGATTCTCGCCGCCGCCAACCACCCGCTCGTCACCCTGGCCACCACGATGGACGACGGCGCCGATCGCGCCGCCGCGCTCGCAGCGAAGTAAGGAATAGAAGAATGTCGATTTTCCTCACCAAGGACTCGCGCGTCATCGTTCAGGGCATCACCGGCGGCGAGGGCTCAAAGCACACGGCTCTCATGCTCAAGGCCGGCACTCAGGTCGTCGGCGGCGTCAATGCCCGTAAGGCCGGAACAACTGTCGAGCACGGCGACATCACGCTTCCCGTCTTTGGGACCGTTTCCGAGGCAATGTCCGAAACCGGTGCGGATGTGTCGGTTGTCTTCGTTCCACCGGCATTCGCCAAGGACGCCGTCATGGAAGCGATTGATGCGGCGACGCCGCTCATCGTCGTCATCACCGAAGGCATTCCGATTCAGGACACCGCTGAATTCTGGGCGTACGCCGCGTCGAAGGGAACCAGCCGCATCATCGGCCCGAATTGCCCCGGCATCATCACGCCGGGTGAGGCCCTTGCCGGAATTACCCCCGCAACGATCACGGGGACGGGACCGATCGGACTCGTGTCGAAGTCGGGAACGCTCACGTACCAGATGATGTTCGAGCTTCGCGATATCGGCTTTTCGACCGCTATCGGAATCGGAGGAGACCCGATCGTCGGCACAACGCACATCGATGCGCTCGCCGCGTTCGAGGCCGACCCCGACACGAAAGCGATCGTCATGATCGGTGAAATCGGCGGTGATGCCGAGGAGCGCGCGGCGGACTACATCCGTGCGAACGTCACCAAGCCGGTAGTCGGCTACGTCGCGGGATTCACCGCTCCAGAGGGGAAGACCATGGGTCACGCTGGTGCAATCGTGTCCGGCTCGTCGGGAACCGCTCAAGCGAAGAAGAAGGCCCTCGAAGCCGCCGGAGTTCGCGTCGGCAAGACCCCTAGCGAAACCGCGCAGCTCATGCGCGAGGTCATCGCGGCCCTGTAACGTGCCTCGCGGACTCGTTGTCCTCTTCACGCTTCTTGAGGCGTTGTTTGTCGTTGGGCTCGGGATTTTTCTTCCGTTCGTTTTCGGTGTCATAGGATGGGCTTCGCTCACGGGCGTCAATTCGACACCGGTCGCAATCTGGCAACTGGCGGTTCAGGCGTGGGCGCTGGGTCACGGCGTTCCGTTGCACGTGTCGCTCGGAGATTCCTCGGCGGTGTTGGTCAACGACATGGCCACCTTCGACCTCACGCTCGCACCGTTCGGGTTCGCCCTCGTCACGGCACTTCTCGGTCGCCGCGCCGGTCGCCGGCTCGCCGGTTCTGACGACGCCACCCTCGTCGTCGGTTTGCTCGTTGCCTTCACGGGTGGCCTCGCTCTGCTCGCGTTGGTGAGCGGCCAGAATTCGCTCATTCAACTCGACGCAGTCTCGGGCACGGCGCGCGTGCTCGCGCCTTTCGTCCTCGGCCTCGTCATCGGGTGGCGACCGTGGGAGGACGATCGTTCGTCGCGGGCACTGACCCTGGGGGTCCCGATCACGTGGCGAGACGTCACCGACACCGCAGTGCGCATCGCAGGAGCGACTCTGGCCGGGTTGGTGGTCATCGCATCGTTCGCTCTGCTCGCGCTACTCTTCCTCGGGTTTTCGACGGAAATCGCGTTGTACGAGTCACTTCACGCCGGAATCCTCGGCGGACTGGTGATCACGGCCGCTCAAATCGCTTTTATTCCGGTGGCTCTGGTCTGGACGATTGCCTGGGTTGTCGGACCAGGTTTCACTCTCGGAACCGGTGCGATTGTGTCGCCGTTTGTCACAACCGTTGGCGCCGTGCCCGCAATCCCGCTGTTGGGAGCGATTCCCGAAACGAACACGATCGGCGAGTGGGTCACTGCTATTCCAGCGATTCTGGCATTTATTGCCGCCGCGCGATTTGGTGCCGACCTTCGCTCTCGCGGACAGTCTTTCAACCCCGGCGACGTCATCGATCTTGGTCGTGTTGCCGCCACGGCTGCACTCGCGGCGGTCGCAATCGGGCTGGTGACGGTCGTGGTCGGTTCGTACGCGACCGGCTCGGCCGGGCCGGGACGTTTCGTTCACCTCGGAATCGATCCCCTCACCACCGGTTTGATCCTCGCCGGGGGGGTCTTTGCGGGGTCGATCGCGGGACTGTTCCTCGGAAAGCTCGTTCGCGATTCGGAGGCGATGCGCGGCGCCTAGTCAGAAATCAGTCAAGCGCCCTTCGGTAAACTGGGCGTATGTTGCGCGTCGTGGTTCTCATCTCGGGTCAGGGGTCGAATCTGCGCGCATTCCTCGATTCCTGTGCGGACGAATCAATTCCCGCAGCGGTCGTTGCGGTCGGCGCAGACTCCGATGTTTCCGGGCTAGACCACGCAAGGCACTGTGACATTCCCACCTTCGTCGAGCCATTCGAACCCGGTGGTGATCGTGATGCGTGGGGCACTCGACTCGGTGATCGGATTGACGAGTTCACGCCAGACCTTGTGATTCTCTCAGGATTCATGCGGCTCGTGCCGCCGGCGTTTGTCCGCCGCTTCGCCCCGATGCTCCTCAATACGCACCCCGCTTTTCTGCCGGAGTTCCCCGGCATACACGCGGTTCGAGACGCGTTCGAGGCGGGAGTCGTCGAGACCGGTGCGAGCGTCATCGTTGTCGACGACGGTGTCGACACGGGCCCAATCCTCGCGCAGCGCCGAGTTCCCCGAGTTGACGGGGACACCGAATCGACTCTGCACGACCGCATCAAGATTGTCGAGCGCGAGTTGCTCGCTGACGTGGTGCGCGACATCGCGAACCGCGAAACCGCGATGGAGGAGAACTGATGGTTTCCGCACTTCCCGCCCCCGATCGTGCCCGCGACCGCATCCCAATTCGACGTGCACTCATTTCGGTGAGTGACAAGACGGAACTCCTTGCGCTCGCGCGCGCACTGTCGGCGGCCGGCGTCGAGCTCGTGTCGACGGGGTCGACCTGCCAGACGATCCGTGACGCGGGATTCGATGCCACGGAAGTCAGCGAGGTCACGGGCTTTCCCGAATCGCTGGACGGTCGCGTCAAGACACTGCACCCGTCGATTCACGCGGGGATACTCGCGGACCTACGTTATGACTCTCATGTCACCCAACTCGCGGAATTGGGGATCGAGCCGTTCGAGCTCATTGTTGTCAGCCTGTACCCATTTGCCGCAACGGTCGCGAGCGGCGCGGACCCGACCGTCATCGTCGAAAACATCGACATCGGCGGTCCGGCTATGGTTCGAGCGGCGGCCAAGAACCACCACAACGTCGCCATCGTTGTGGACCCGAGCGACTACGCCGAAATCATCGACGCTGTGGCCGTTGGCGGAACGACCCTCGAGCAGCGCCGAGTTCTCGCTGGTCGCGCGTTCGCGCACTCCGCGGGGTATGACTCGGCGGTTTCGACGTGGATGCAGAACGAATACCCGCGCGATGAATCGGGTTTCGCCCCGGCCCTTAGAATCGCTGCGGAAAAGCTCGACACTCTGCGATACGGTGAGAATTCCCATCAGGCCGGGTCTGTCTATGGCGTCCACGGAGGGGCGGGAATCGCGCAGGCGACACAACTGCACGGCAAAGAGATGTCGTACAACAACTTCGTGGACGCGGATGCGGCCGTTCGTGCGGCGTTCGACCACGCCGAACCGGCGGTCGCCATCGTCAAGCACGCGAACCCTTGCGGTATCGCGGTGGGCGCCACAATCGCTGAGGCCCATGCTCGTGCTCATGCCTGCGACCCCGTCTCGGCGTTCGGTGGCGTGATCGCGTCGAACCGAGCGATCAGCAAGGCGGCGGCGGAATCCATCGTCGATGTGTTTACCGAGGTGATTGTCGCCCCCGGTTTTGACGCGGACGCGCTCGCCATCCTCACGACCAAGAAAAATCTTCGACTGCTGGCACTTCCCGAATCGTTCACCGCGGTCGAGCGTGAAGTGCGGCACGTCTCGGGCGGCTTTCTTGTCCAAGACGTTGATCGCTTCTTTGCCCCGGCAGCCGAATGGACGCTCCTCACGGGACCTCCGGCGGACCCGTCCACCCTGGCGGACCTCGAATTTGCGTGGCGAGCGTGCCGTGCGGTGAAATCGAACGCCATCCTGTTGGCAAAAAACGGGGCCTCTGTGGGCATCGGCATGGGGCAGGTCAATCGCGTCGACTCGTGCCACCTCGCGGTCGCCAGAGCGGGCGACCGAGCGAGCGGAAGTGTCGCGGCCAGCGACGCGTTCTTCCCCTTCGCCGACGGACTTCAGGTATTGCTCGATGCGGGAGTCACCGCGATCGTTCAACCCGGCGGATCAGTGCGTGACGAAGAGGTACTCGCCGCGGCGACCGCAGCGGGAGTGACGATGTATTTCACGAACGAGCGACACTTTTTTCAATAACATTTTATTCGCTGGTTGTTTACGTTCGTCCACGTTAGTTCTCTAAAATGGTGCTGCTCGCCATTTACTTATGAAAGGAATATCAATGAGTTTTTTTGATTCAATCAAAACTGTTTTAGGCAAGTACGCCGACTTCAAAGGTGTTGCATCGCGCTCTGAGTACTGGTGGTGGTGGTTCTTCACGGTGATCGCCTCGGTCGCATTTGGATCGACGTCGGGCACTCTCGAGGACCCCAACACGGCCGTCACGGGAATCGCGTCAGCGTTTTCTCTCGGAACGTTCATCCCGACCTTCGCGGTCACCTGGCGCCGTTACCACGATGTGGGACTTTCGGGTAAGTGGCTCTTGCTCACCTATATCCTGCCGGTCGTCCTGTTGGTGGTGGGCGTTGTTATTGCCTTCCCAGTCCTTATGCAGGAGTTGGAAATGTACGGAACGGTGACAGCCGATGCACTACCGACTCTCATTGGGGCTGCGCTCATACCGATCCTCGGAGCTCTGGCGATTGGGATCTTCAACCTCGTTGTCACCCTTCGCGGTTCGAAGTCGGCCGCTGAGGGCAACAAGTACGCCGCGTAGTTAGGTGCCTCGCATCGAGTCGAAGTTGTCCATCATGGCTTCGACCTCGCTCATCGACTGCCACGAGAAATCTGTTTTCGTCAAGTCGGAGTGAATTGCGATCCACAATCGGGACGGTTCTGAATCCAGGACCGTCCCGATTGCCGTCATGATGTCGACGTCGGTGGGCTGTCCGATGCTCGCGACGAACGCCGCGAAGTTCACGGCCTTCAGTGTGTGGTAGCAATCCGAACCGGAGCGATCGCCGACGAATACGACGTCTTCTCGTTCGCGGCGAACCTCAATGTGTTGGTAGCGCCCGTCCCGGGAGCTGTATGTCTTTTCCATTTCTCCTCTTTTCTCTCGTGATCTCTTGTCTATTTTGAGAGTATCCCGAGGCACCGACGAGGAACGGGTCAGATTGCGCGGCGGTGGGCTTCGATCCACGCGGCGGATGGGGCGAGGTCAATTACGCTTGTGGCGACGTCAAGAATGTACTTAAACGCTTCGTCCTCGGTTGCGACAATTTCCCAATTGTTGAGTTCAAGGAAGTAATTCAAGCCCAGCCATGCAGACCGCTTGTTCCCGTCGAACAAGGGATTGTTTTTCGCGAGAGATTCCATGAGCGCCGCACCCTTGAGATCAATTGTGGGGTAGGCGGGTTCACCAAAAAGCGACGTTTCCGGCCGAGCGAGCGCTGACTGAACAAGACCGAGGTCACGAACCACAAACCCGCGTTGTTCAATCTGTCGAACATAAACCTCAAAGGATAAATAGCGAATCATGCGTCGGCAAGGCGCTCGAGCAACCCGGCGTCGCGAGCAATCAACTTGTCGAAAATCCGGTCGGCCTCGGCGGTGGCGTCTTCGCGGTCGAAAGTTTCGCTGAGAATCTCGATGATGAGTTGGTTACGGGACTTGCCCGTGACAGTTGACATGTCTGTCAGCCGCGCGTCGATGTCGTCGGGGAGCCTGAGTGTGGTTGCCATACAATAATGGTACCACGATGGTATCAACTTGTCGAGAGCTCACTCAAATTTCTCACCGCCAGCGTTGGAATAGACTGGGGCGACTGGTTGTAACGAAAGGTTTACCCGTGCAAAAAATCAAGGTCGATGGTGTCGTCGTAGAACTCGATGGCGATGAAATGACCCGAATTATTTGGCAATTCATCAAGGACCGCCTGATTCACCCCTACCTCGAACTGACTCTCGAGTACTACGACCTTTCGATTCAGAAGCGCGACGAGACGGATGATCAGATCACCATCGATTCCGCCCACGCAATCCTCAAGCACGGCGTCGGTGTCAAGTGCGCGACGATCACGCCGGACGAAGCACGCGTCGAGGAATTCAAACTCAAGAAGATGTGGAAGAGCCCGAACGGCACGATTCGCAACATCCTCGGCGGTGTGATTTTCCGCGAGCCGATCATCATCTCAAACATCCCGCGTTTGGTACCCGGCTGGAACAAGCCCATCATCGTCGGCCGTCACGCGTTCGGCGACCAGTACCGCGCGACCGATTTCACGTTTGACCGCCCGGGAACGCTCTCGATTTCGTTCACTCCGGCCGACGGCACCGGTGCGCAGTCGTTCGAGGTCTTCCAGGCTCCCAGCGCCGGTGTGGCGATGGCGATGTACAACCTCGATGACTCGATTCGCGACTTTGCTCGCGCCTCGCTCAACTACGGTTTGACTCGCAACTATCCTGTCTATCTGTCGACCAAGAACACCATCCTCAAGGCCTATGACGGTCGATTCAAGGACATCTTCCACGAGATCTTCGACGCCGAATTCGCCGACAAGTTCGGTGCGGCCGGAATCACCTACGAACACCGCCTCATCGACGACATGGTTGCGAGCGCGATGAAGTGGGAGGGCGGCTACGTCTGGGCGACCAAGAACTATGACGGCGATGTCCAATCGGACACCGTCGCCCAGGGCTTCGGATCACTCGGACTCATGACCTCGGTGCTCACCACGCCGGACGGCAAGATTGTCGAAGCCGAGGCGGCCCACGGAACGGTGACGCGACACTATCGCGATCACCAACAGGGCAAGCCCACCTCGACGAACCCGATTGCCTCGATTTACGCGTGGACGCGTGGCCTGCAGCACCGCGGGAAGTTGGACGGAAACCAGGCCCTCATCGACTTCGCCGTGACCCTCGAAGAAGTCGTCATTGCGTCGGTCGAGGCGGGGCACATGACGAAAGACCTCGCGTCGCTCGTCGGCCCCGACCAGAAGTGGGAAACGACCGAGGAGTTCCTCGCGACCCTGGACGCCAACCTCCAGAAGCGACTCGCGTAGGTCGCGTGTGCCACTCGCCGCGTTTGCGGCGGGGCGATAAGTCCTAGGCTGTCAACAGTATGAGCACTACTTCCAGATCGACCGACCGCTTCCCGTGGGCGGCAATGACGGCTATCGGTTTCACGGTCTTTGCCACGGTGACGTCCGAGTTTTTGCCGACAGGCATGTTGCCGTCGATGTCGGCTGACCTCGATGTCAGCACGTCGCAAATCGGATTCCTCGTGTCGGTATGGGCGGCGACCGTCGTTCTCACCGCCATTCCCCTGTCGTTGACCACTCGTCGCTTCAGCCGCAAATCCTTGCTGATTGTGTCGGTGGGATTGTTCACGGCCTCGAACGTCATGGCTTCGCTGGCGCCCAACTACGACGTGTTGTTTGCTTCCCGCATTATCGGAGGCCTCGGCAACGGCATGTTCTGGATGATCGCGACGGGGTACGTGACCACGATGTTGCCCGCCCAGTGGCGGTCTCGAGGATTCCTGTTCATCTCGGCCGGGGCGAACCTCGCGTTCATCGCCGGGTTGCCGCTCGGTTCCGCACTCGCGGCGATTTCTGACTGGCGTGCCGGATTCCTCATCATGACGGCGCTGACGATCGGAGCAAGCGTCGGTTTGTACTTCCTGCTGATTCCCGTTCCCAATCCCCACACCGATAATCCCGACGACGCGCACTCGATCGTCCGCGACCGATCCTTCCGAATGGTGTTACTCGGGGTTTCGGGGGTGTTCCTGGTCGTTGGAGGGGGGAACATGTTCTATCCGTACATCGCCCCGTTCCTCATCGAGGTCGCGAGTTTCACTCCGCTCACTGTTGCTGTTCCGCTCGCGGCGTATGGTGTCGGCGGCACCATCGGGATTCTCGTCGCCGAACGATTGGGACGTCGCCCCGAAAATCTGTCGAGAAATATTGCTTTCGCGATTCTGTACATGGCGAGCATGATGATCCTCCTGGATCTGGTCGCGGGCTCGCAAGAAGCGGCAATCGTCGCGTGCGCGCTGTGGAGCCTCGGTTTTGCCGTGACCGAGCCGCTGTTCGGGCAATACATCATGGAATTGTCGAGCCCACGCCTTCGCGACTTTGCCGGGGCGATGCGGACCACCGCGTGGAACCTCGGAATCGGCAGCGGTTCGTTCATCGGCGGGGTGCTGCTGGTGCCGTTCGGGATCAGCGCACTTCCCTACATAGGCGCGAGTGTTCTGGTCGGCGGTGCGGTGGTTGCTCTAATCGCGAGGCGCAGAGAACGAGCGCTCTGGGCAAACTAGACTGGTGCCATATCAGACCACTTCGCGAGGAGCCCCGTGAACGACATTCACACATTCAACGCCCCCCTGTCCGAGGTTGACCCCGAGATCGCCGAGGTTTTGAAACTCGAACTCGGTCGACAGCAGGACTATCTCGAGATGATTGCATCCGAGAACTTCGTGGCCCGCTCAATCCTGCAGACCCAGGGTTCGGTCCTCACCAACAAGTACGCCGAGGGGTACCCCGGCAAGCGTTATTACGGTGGCTGTGAATTCGTCGACATCGCCGAATCGCTCGCGATTGAGCGCGCCAAGTCGTTGTTTGGCGCGGCCTATGCCAACGTCCAGCCGCACTCCGGTGCGACCGCGAATGCGGCCGTCCTGCATGCCATCGCTACCAAGGGTGACACGATTCTCGGTCTTGAACTCGCGCACGGCGGTCACCTCACGCACGGAATGAAACTGAACTTCTCGGGCCGCTTGTACAACGCGGTCGCCTACGGCCTCGACCCCGAAACGTTCCTCGTCGACATGAACGTTGTGCGCGATTTGGCGCTGGAACACAAGCCGCAGGTCCTCATCGCCGGCTGGAGCGCCTACTCGCGACACCTCGAGTTCGCCGCATTCCGCGACATCGCGGACGAGGTCGGCGCAAAGCTCTGGGTCGACATGGCGCACTTTGCCGGGCTCGTTGCCGCGGGGGTTCACCCGAGCCCCGTTCCCTATGCCGATGTGGTGTCGACCACGGTGCACAAGACGCTCGCGGGACCGCGATCGGGTCTGATTTTGTCGCGTGACGAGGAACTGGGTAAGAAATTGAACTCGGCCGTGTTCCCCGGACAACAGGGCGGGCCTCTCATGCACGTGATCGCCGGAAAAGCGACGGCGTTCAAGCTCGCTGCAGCCCCCGAGTTCAAGGAACGCCAAGAGCGCACTATTCGTGGCGCGCAGATTCTCGCTGAGCGCCTCACCGCTACCGATGCGACGTCGGCTGGTGTCGGTGTGCTCACCGGTGGAACCGATGTTCACCTGGTTCTCGTCGACCTCCGCAATTCGACCGTGAACGGAATGGAAGCGCAAGACCTTCTCCATGACGCGGGAATCACCGTCAACCGAAACTCGGTACCGTTTGACCCGCGCCCACCGATGGTCACGTCGGGCGTCCGCATCGGAACCGCAGCACTCGCAACCCGCGGTTTCGGAGACGCCGAATTCACCGAGGTGTCTGACATCATTGCGCACGCGCTGATGCCGAATCCCGATGCCGTTGAACTCAAACGACGCGTCAAGGTACTCACCGACGCTTTCCCGCTGTACAACGGACTCGAGCAGTAACGACGATGACGGCCCGGTTGCTGGATGGAACGGCGACCGCCGGGGCAATCAAGAGCGACCTGAAGGTGCGCGTTGACGCACTTCGCGCCAAGGGTGTCACACCCGGACTCGCAACGGTGTTGGTCGGAAACGACCCCGGGTCCGAGTGGTACGTGGGCGGCAAGCACAAGGATTGCGCCGAGGTGGGAATCGCGTCGGTCCGCCGCGAGCTTCCCGACAGCGCGACACAAGCCGAGGTCGAAGCCGTCATCGATGAACTGAATGCCAACGACGACGTCACGGGGTTTATCGTCCAGCTGCCCTTGCCGAAACACATCGACACCGATGCGATCCTCGAGCGAATTGACCCGAATAAGGACGCCGATGGCCTCCACCCGATGAACCTCGGACGACTCGTCAATCGTGCGGCGGGAGCGATCACGTGGCCACTGCCGTGCACCCCGCGCGGTGTCATCGAACTCGTCGAACGCCACGGGATTTCGTGGAACGGGCTCAACGTCGTCGTCATAGGTCGCGGAATCACCGTGGGTCGACCCATCGGGTCTCTTCTCACTCGCAAAGAAATCAACGCCACCGTGACGCTCACGCACACCGGGACACGGAACCTTGCCGACCACCTAAAGGCGGCGGATGTGATTGTTGCGGCCGCGGGCTCGCAGTCGATTGTGACCGCCGCCAGCATTCAACCTGGCGCCATTGTTCTGGACGTGGGCGTCTCGCGCGTGGCAAACCCGGACGGAACAACGAGCATCGCGGGAGACGTCGATGATGACGTCCGAGGCGTCGCCGCGTGGGTTTCCCCGAACCCGGGTGGAGTCGGGCCCATGACCCGCGCACTGCTGTTGCAGAACGTCGTCGAGATAGCGGAACGCAGCCTCTAAACCGCGTTCACGGGTTTGCCCCGTTTCGGCCCACCACGCAATCCTAGAGAGCGTCTTATTCGGTACGCTCGACGTATGGCGAAGTTGTATTTCCGATATGGCGCGATGAACAGCGGCAAGAGCACGGCGCTGCTCCAGGCTGCTTATAACTATGCGGAACGCGGGCAGCAGGTGCTCATCGCGAAGCCCCGGATCGACACGAAGGGTGAAGCGTTGATCGTGTCGCGCCTTGGCGTTGAGCGTGCCGTGAACTTCGTCATCGGACCAAACGATGATGTTCGCACGATGTTCGACGCGTATCGGGCTCAAACCAAATCAACGACCGGGCAAGATGTCGCGTGCCTCCTTCTGGACGAGGCCCAGTTTCTTAGCGTCGACCAGGTCGACGATCTCTTGCGCATCGCGATTCTTGAGGACGTCCCGGTCCTCGCCTATGGAATTCGCACGGATTTTCAGACGATCGCATTCCCCGGTTCGCGCCGGCTCCTCGAAGTTGCGCACGCCCTTGAGGAATTGAAGACGATCTGTCGCTGTGGGCGAAAGGCAATGTTCAACGCGCGACTCGTCAATGGTCAGTTCATTTTTGACGGTGCGCAGGTCGCGATTGACGGCGAGAACGTGACCTATGAGTCGCTCTGCGGCACCTGTTACTTGCGCGAGTCCAACGGGATGCTCGCGCACGGATTCAACGCACCGAAAGCTTTCCTGCCGACGCTCGCGCCGGACGCCGACTTCTCTTAGACCTCGACCGGCGAGAGCAACTGTGTCTCAGCCAGTTCACGGTAGAGCGGGACGACTGTCAATAGTTGTTCGTGCGTTCCGACCCCCAGGATTTCCCCCTTGCTGAAGACCACGATTTGGTCACTGTCGATGACCGTCGAGAGCCGGTGGGCGATGACAATCAACGTGCGGTTCGCCGAAACGCGATCGATGGCGTCTTTCATCAACTGTTCGTTGAGCCCATCGAGGCTCGATGTCGATTCATCGAGCAACAGAATCGGTGCGGCCGCGAGTAGTGCGCGAGCGATAGCAAGGCGCTGACGTTCGCCTCCCGACAACAGCACGCCGCCCTCGCCAACGGGGGAATGAATTCCGCGTTCGTCGCGGTCGACGATGTTCGAGAGGTTGACCTCGTCGAGCACGGCAAGACAGTCGGCGTCGGTTGCATTCGGCGCACCCAAAACGAGGTTGTCGCGAATCGAGCCGGCCAGAACCGGCGCGTCCTGTTCGACATATCCGATTGCGCCGCGAAGTTCGGCGCGATCGAGGGCGCGAATGTCGTGGCCGCCCAGGCGGATAGTTCCCGACTGAGGGTCGTAGAACCGTTCGATGAGCGACAGGACGGTGGACTTTCCCGAACCGCTCGGCCCGACCAGCGCGATGCGGGTCCCCGTCTTCACGGCGAAGGAAATGTTGGTCAGAATCGGCGTCTCGGGGTCGTACGCGAAGTTCACCTTGTCGAACTCGATGGCAACCGCGCCGAGCTTACCGTCGAGCGTGTCCGTGACGACGTCGGTCGCGGATTCGCTCGGTAAGTCGATGATCTCTTGAATTCGACCGAGGGCACCGAGGGCTTGCATGACCGACGTGAACGCTCCGATGGCTTGCCCCAGCGGCATGATCATCATGAACAAGAAAAGAATGAACGACACGAGCTGAGCAACATCGATTGCGCCACTGGCGACGCGGAATCCACCGACACCGAGCACGACAAGGAACGACACCTGCATAGCGATGCTGGAAATGGGGACGACGAATGCCGAGATCCGGGCCACATTGAGGCCAGCCACCCACGCTCCGTGTGCGTCGCCGTCAACCGCGTCGATTTCGCGCTGAACCGCGTTCGCCGCGCGCACGGTGCGAACGGCCGAGATTGCCCGTTCGACGGACGCGGTCAGGTCACCCACCTTGTCCTGCGCGGCACGGGAGTAAACCCGAATCCGACGCGAGAGCACGATGACAACGACCATGGAACTCACGACGACGGTGAACGTCAAACCGAAGAGCACCGCGTCGATGATGAGCATCGCGATGATGGCGCCGACGAATGTCACCGAACCGCCGATTGCTTCGACGAGTCCTTGAGTAAGCACCGCCCTCAGCATCGTTGAGTCGGCCCCGACGCGTGACACGAGGTCGCCGGTACGTCGGGCATCGAATTGACTAATCGGAAGGTTAAGGAGCCTGCGGACGAGGTGACGGCGCGACGACAAAACCACGCTTTCTCCGGTGCGCTGCAGCAAATAGTGACGAACGCTCGTGAGAAGTGCGCCGCCGATAACGAGAGCGATGAGAGCGGGAACGAGCCACCCGAGGTCGGTACCGGCCTGCACGGTCGAAATGACCTGGGCGACGATGAGCGGTTGACCGAGAGCGGCACCGGCACCGAGAAGGCTGAGGGCAACGACCACGCCTAAAATCTTTTTGTGTTCGAGCAAGTACGGCATCAATTGACCGAAGGTGGCTTTGGGTCCGGACGTGTCGGCCGGTGCGCCACCGCGGCGGAATCCGCCGAAACGAGGAGAAGACATGACCGTCCTTTGTGTGAATTAACGGGAATGCGTTAAGTGGTTTGGGTTCACCGAAACCTGAAGCACCCCTCCGTACTAGGATAAGTCTTTGTGTCTGTACCCGTGATTCGCGCTGAAAACATCGTCAAGAAATATGGCGATTTCGTTGCTGTAGACGGAATCTCGTTCGAGGTACAGCGGGGGGAATCCTTCGGACTTCTTGGTCCGAACGGCGCCGGCAAGTCCACGACGATGAAAATGATTGCCGCCGTGTCGACGCGCACGTCAGGCGATCTCGAGGTCCTCGGAATGGATCCCAACACCGACGGTCCCGCGATTCGTTCCCAGCTCGGTGTCGTTCCCCAGGAAGACAATCTCGACCAGGAATTGCGTGTCCGGGAGAACCTGATCACGTACGGGCGATTCTTCGGAATGTCGCACGCCGCTGTCGCGAAACGTGCCGATGAGTTGCTCGAGTTCGCCCAGTTGACGGACCGCGCCAAATCCAAGGTTGAGCCCCTGTCCGGCGGGATGAAGCGCCGTCTGACGATTGCTCGTTCCCTTATGAACGACCCCCAGATGCTGCTACTTGACGAGCCGACGACGGGACTCGACCCGCAGGCCCGACACATTCTGTGGGACCGCTTGTTTCGCCTCAAAGAGCAAGGCACGACGCTCGTGCTCACGACGCACTATATGGACGAAGCCGAACAACTAAGCGATCGCATCGTGGTTGTCGACAAAGGCGCCATCATGGCCGAGGGTTCGCCCGCGCAGCTGATTCGCCAGTACTCGAGCAAAGAAGTTCTCGAGGTTCGATACGGGTCAGACAAGAACGCGACGGTCGCGAAATCAATTGCGGACGTTGGCGTACGCCAGGAAATCCTGCCTGACCGAATCTTGATTTACAGCGATAACGGAGAACGCGATCTGGCAGAAATCACCAAACGCGGTCACCACCCGATAACGAGTCTCGTCCGCCGTTCGTCCTTGGAGGACGTGTTCCTTCGCCTGACCGGCCGGAGCCTCGTCGAATGACAAACGTTGCCGACATCAGGGCGGACGCGGAGAAACCGCGTCGCTGGGGTTGGTGGTACGTCACAGAGCTTCGATTGCGCGAAATGCGCGGTTACATCAGTTACGTCGTGACCTCGTCGTTCGCAAACCCGCTCATGTACCTGCTGGCCCTCGGAATCGGCCTTGCGAACCTCATCCCCGAGGGGATGGAGGGCGTCCCGTTTCTCGTCTTCGTCGCCCCAGCACTTCTCATGTCGACCATCCTGACGGTTGGCGCGGAAGAGGGCATGTACCCCGTGCTCAGCGGGTTCAAATGGCACAAGATCTTTTTTGCGATTCACGCGACACCCATCACGCCCGGGCAAATCGTCGGCGGGTTCCTCGTTCACCTGACAATTCGTTTCACCTTCACCGCCGGCGTCTTCTACGGTTTTCTCGTCGCCTTCGGCGCGGTACCGTTCGCATCGGGATGGGTCATGATTCCCATCGCCATCCTCGGAGCGTTCTCTATCCTCACGCCACTGGGGGCGTACGCGGCGAGACTCGAGGACGACACCGGTCAATTCGCCCTCATCCAGCGTCTCGTCGTCATGCCGATGTTCTTGTTCTCGGGCACCTTCTTCCCCCTCTCGCAGGTTCCCGACTGGCTCGAATGGGTCGGCTGGGTTTCGCCGCTCTGGCACGCAACCCAATTGGGTCGAACGGTCAGCTACGGCGCGATGGAGCCCATTTGGCTGTCCGCAACCCACCTGTTGGTTCTCGTCGCTTACGCGGTCATCGGGGGATATTTCATGCGGCGCGCGTTCGTGGCGAGGTTGACACGATGACTGCCTCGGTCCGTGCCAGTGCGGCCACCGCGCCGAAGCGACGTTTCGGCGGCATGTCTGGTGGGAACGCTCGCGCGGTGATCGAACGAGGTCTTCGGGCGACGATGTCCAACAATTACCTCATAATTCTCAGTGGTTTTTTTGAGCCCGTGTTTTATCTTTTCTCGATGGGAATCGGACTGGGTGGAATCATCGGCGCAATCGAGGTCGACGGCGCATCGGTTCCGTATGGCGCCTACATCGCCCCCGCGCTTCTTGCCGTGTCGGCCATGAACGGTGCGATTTACGACTCAACCTGGAACGTCTTTTTCAAACTCAATTTCGGCAAGTTGTATCAGACGATGTTGTTGACGTCGCTGGGGCCGCTCGACGTCGCCATCGGCGAAATTACTCTCGCTCTGTTGCGCGGCGGAGTCTATGCGGTCGGATTCCTCATCGTGATGCAGACCATGGGGCTCGTCCTCTCGCCCCTCGCCATCCTCGCGATTCCTGCGGTCATTCTCATCGCAGCCGGTTTTGCCTCCATCGGCATGGCATTCACGTCGTACATGAAGACGTTTCAGCAGATGGACTGGTTGCCGATGGTCATGTTGCCGATGTTCCTGTTCTCGGCGACGTTCTTCCCCATCACGGTTTACCCCGAAGCGATTCAGATCTTGGTGCAATGCTTCCCGCTGTGGCACGGAGTCGAACTCATCCGCATGCTCACAACCGGCGTCGTGACGTCGATGATGTGGGTGCACATTGGGTATTACGCAGTGATGCTCGGTGTCGGCGTCGTTGTCGTCTCGCGTCGACTGCGCGCACTATTTCTGGGCTAGGACGTAATACCGCGGAGTGTCACCAAGGTCGCAATAGCGGCGGAGGCGGCCTCTGCTCCCTTGTCCTCCCGTGAACCCGGCAATCCTGCGCGATCGAGGCCCTGCTGCTCGTCATCGAGAGTGAGGACGCCGAAGCCAACGGGTTTGCCTTCGTCCAGGGCGACCCGAGTCAGTCCGTCCGTGGCGGCGTTCGACACGAAGTCGAAGTGAGGCGTTCCACCTCGGATGATGACTCCGAGGCACACGACCGCGTCAGCACCCGCCCGCAGAGCGGTTTGAGCGGCAAGCGGAAGTTCGAACGCACCCGGGACACGAATCAGGGTGTGCGTCGCGCCGGCAGCGTCAAGAACGCGAATTGCCCCGGCGATGAGACCGTCGGTGATGTCGTCGTGCCAGGAACCGGCAATGACGGTGACGGCCAAACCGCGCCCGTCAACAACACTGTCGGGTGATCCGTGACCAGCCACGTCGTTATTCACCGTCCTTCGCTAAGACCGGCGAGTTGACGAGAGCCCCAGGCAACTGGTGACCCATCCGGTCACGCTTGGCGCCGAGGTAACCGATATTGACGTCTCCGACTCCGACGACGAGAGGGACGAGTTCCGTCACCTCTACGCCGTGCTCGATGAGTTGCCGGCGTTTTTCGGGATTGTTGGACAGAAGCCGAACGGACGAGATTCCGAGATCTTTCAAAATCGCGGCGGCAACGCCATAGTCACGCGCATCGGCGGGAAGACCGAGCGCGAGGTTGGCGTCGAGTGTGTCGAGACCGTCTTCTTGGAGTCGGTAGGCCTTCAGTTTGTTGGTGAGCCCAATTCCGCGCCCTTCGTGACCGCGCAAATAGACAACAACGCCACCTTCTTTGTCGATGGTTTCCATCGCGGCATCGAGTTGCGGCCCGCACTCGCACTTGAGTGAGGCCATTGCTTCACCGGTCAGGCACTCGGAGTGCAGTCGCACGAGGGCGCCGTCGCTCGGTGTTCCGGACACGATGGCGACGTGGTCGACGCGCGTTTCGTTGTCGCGGTAGGCACGAATGCGGAAGGCGCCGTGTGCCGTGGGGACCTGGGTTTCCACTTCGAAGGTGTATCGGTGGGTGTTGGGATCGGGTGTCACTTGCCAGTCAGATCCGAGGTGTTCGACGAGTTCCTCAATCGAGATCATGGTGAGTTCGTGCTCCGCGGCGAAGGCGACGAGCGTCTCGCCACGCATCATGCTTCCATCGTCGTTGGTGATTTCACCGATGACGGCAACGGGCTGCAGCCCGGCCAGCTTCAGGAGGTCGACGGCTGCTTCCGTGTGACCTGCCCGTTCAAGCACTCCACCGGCAACCGCGCGAAGCGGAATGATGTGGCCAGGGCGAATGAGGTCTCCTGGCCCGCTGGCGGGGTTCGCCAGAACCCGGAGGGTTTCTGAACGGTCGCGCGCCGAGATGCCCGTCGTGACGGCTTCAGCGGCGTCCACGCTCACCGTGTAGGCGGTGCGGCGCGAGTCCTGATTCTCGGCGACCATGAGCGGCAAATCCAGCTCATTCGCCCGTTCGTTTGTCATCGGGGCGCAGAGAAAGCCGCTCGTGTGACGGATAGTCCAGGCCAGCCATTCGGTCGTGACGAGCTCGGCCGCCATAACGACGTCTCCTTCGTTCTCGCGATCGGCTGAATCGGTGACGATTACCGGTTTCCCGGCTTGTAGTTGGGCTATGGCGGTGTCGATGAGCGTCATGCGAACGCCCCCTTCGTGAAGTGTGCGAGTCGCGCGATGTGACGCGCGAGGATGTCGGTTTCGATGTTGACGGTGTCGCCGATGACCAGTGACCCGAGCGTCGTCGCGACCAGGGTTTCGGGGATGAGGGACACCTCACACCAATCATCGCCGACGGTCGAGACGGTCAGCGAGACCCCGTCGATCGTGATGGACCCTTTGTCCACAATGAGCGGTGCGTGTTCACGGGCGAGAGCGAAGCGAATCACGCGCCAATTTCCCGACTGTCGCGTCTCGAGGACGGTGGCCGTCCCGTCGACGTGTCCTTGGACGATGTGGCCGCCCAGTTGTTCTCCTGCTGCCATCGCAGATTCGACGTTGACGGTTCGGCCGCTCTGCCACTGGTCAGAATTGGACATCGCGATGGTTTGACCCATCACGTCAGCAGTGAACACGTCGTCGGTTTGATCGATAACGGTGAGACACACCCCGCTGATGGCAATGGAGTCCCCGTGCCCCGCTTTGGCGACGGCTTTCGGCGCTCGAACGGTAACCCGGACCGAATCGCCAGACTTTTCGGTTGCGGTGATGGTGCCGAGTTCGGCAATGATTCCTGTGAACACTAGTGAGCCTCTCGAGCAGTGACGACGATGGTTCCGCCCAGGACCTCGGTGCCAGTGACGGTGAGCCGGCGCGCGTCGACCAGCGTTCCGATTCCGAGATCGCCGGTGGCGGTCTTGTCGCCGCCGAGGAGGATCGGAGCGAGGCACACGACGTACTCGTCGACCAGACCTTCGCGGATGAACGAGTTCATGAGTAGCGGACCCCCTTCGAGAAACAGGCTGCGAACGCCGATGTTGTAGAGGCGCTCGAGAATTTCGACGAGTGCTCCTGATTCTTGGAGGACACCGCGAGGGTGCCCCCACAGTCCCGACCCGGCGGGCAGAGGGGTGTTACCAATCACGACGGCGAGTGGTTGATTGGGGAACAGGTTTCCGTCCGCGGTCCGGGCGGTGAGACTCGGGTTGTCAGAGATTGCGGTTCCCGTTCCGATTGCGATGGTGTCATGCTGCGATCGCAAAAGATGAATGTAGGTGCGCGATTCCGCGGACGTAATCCACTGGCTGGTGCCGTCGCTCGCGGCTGTTCGGCCATCGAGACTCGAGCCCCACTTGGCCGTGACCCAGGGACGACCAAGACGGTTTGCCGTTAGCCACCGTTCGACGAGTTGGTAGCCCTCACCCGACAGAACGCCAGAGATGACCTCGATACCGGCGGCGCGGAGCGTCTCCGCCCCTCCGCTAGATTTCTGTCCTGGGTCGTCGAGCGAATACACGACTCGTGTCACACCGGCATCGATGAGCGCCTGAGCGCACGGCCCGGTGCGGCCGGTGTGGTTACAGGGCTCTAACGTGACGACGGCGGTGAGGCCGCGTGCGCTCTCGACCTTGGACAGGGCGTCAATCTCGGCGTGCAGGGTGCCCGCACCGCGGTGCCAGCCTTCTGCAACGACCGCGCCGGCGTCGTCGACAAGCACACAACCGACCTGGGGGTTCTCGCCCGTTCGGGGACCGCGTTCGGCGAGCTCGCGTGCGCGGCGCATCGCGTCATCGTAGGTACTGATGGGCATATGGACTCCTTCCGAGCAGGGAATCCGGGGATACGACAATGCGTCGCGAAGCCCGCCAACCAGCGGCGAACCCCATCGTGCATCCTCCCATCCGGACTATAACCGTCGGTCCCGGAGTTTCACCAGGTCAACCGCGTGGCCGAGGCCATACGGGTCGCGGACTTTAACCGCCGGCTCAGATTTTCACTGACCCCGGAGCACGTGCTCTTTCTCCATGGTATCCCTCATGTGCCGTTCGTGCCACGGCGATATCCAAGAATCGGCCAAGAAAGGGACGGGTCCGCCACATACACTGGCAACGTGGCTAACTGTGTGGTTGCGCTGGATTCGGGTACGACCTCAACCCGTGCGGTGATTTTCGACCACGACGGAATTCCGATCGGGTCCGCGCAGATTCCGCACGAACAAATCTTTCCGCAACCCGGCTGGGTCGAACATGACGCCGCCGAACTCTGGCGAAACGCATCAATGGTGCTCGATCGGGTGGTCGCCGAGGCGGGGCTCGCGCCGAGCAACATCGCGGCACTGGGAATCACCAATCAGCGCGAGACGGCGATTGTCTGGAACGTCGATACGGGGATCCCCATCGCCAACGCCATCGTCTGGCAGGACACCCGCACGCAATCGCGAATTGATGCGCTCGAGGCGAGCGGGAAAAGCGAACTCTTCACGCTTGCCACGGGTCTTCCGCTCGCGACCTACTTCTCCGCCACCAAGTTCGCCGAGATCCTCGACCAAACGCCGGGCGCCCGCGAGGCGGCCGCGCGCGGAGAACTCCGAGCGGGGACCGTGGATTCGTGGCTGTTGTGGAATCTCACGGGAGGACCGAATGGTGGAGTCCACGCGACCGATGTGACCAACGCGTCGCGGACGCTGCTCATGGACATCGAAACGCTGTCCTGGCGGGCGGACCTGTGCGATTTCACCGACGTCCCGCTCGACACTCTTCCCAGTATTCGGCCATCGGGTTCGGTTTTTGGCGCGGTCTCAACGATTGACGCATTCGCCGGGGTGCCGATTGCCGGAATCGTCGGCGATCAGCAGGCCGCGACCCTCGGACACGTCGCCACCCGACCGGGGGAGGCGAAGAACACCTACGGCACGGGCAACTTCCTCATCGTCGCCACGGGAAACGAAATCGTCCGGTCTGCGCACGGTCTCCTCACGACCGTCGCCTTTCACCGCGAGGGCGAACCCGTTCACTATGCACTCGAAGGGAGCATTGCCGTCACGGGGTCGCTCGTTCAGTGGCTTCGAGACAACATTGGGATAATCGACAATTCGGCCGATATCGAGGCGCTGGCCGCGAGTGTCCCGGACTCGGGCGGTGTCGTCGTGGTTCCGGCGTTCAGCGGCCTGTTTGCTCCGTATTGGCGCCCAGACGCCCGCGGAATCATCGCCGGACTGACACGATTCACGACGAAAGCCCACATCGCTCGAGCGGCACTGGAATCGGTCGCATTCCAGACACGCGACGTGATTCGGGCCGCCGCAGCCGACTCCGGGACGCCACTGACGGAACTTCGAGTCGACGGGGGGATGGTGCGAAACGATCTGCTGATGCACATGCAGGCGGACATCGCAGGAATCCCCGTCGTTCGTCCCATCGTGACGGAAACGACGGCGATGGGTGCCGCGTTCGCTGCCGGGCTCACGGTCGGATTTTGGGCCGATGAGGACGAACTGCGCGCCCTGTGGCGCGAGGACAGACGATTCGAACCGACGATGTCTGAGCCCGACCGGGCGCACATAATCGCCGAGTGGGACAAGGGCGTCGAACGATCCCTGGGTTGGGTCTAGCCGCGCGGCAGGAAACCAATCGCGTCGTACACGCGGGCAAGGGTCGCCTCCGCGATTTCGGCCGCCCGATCTGCGTTCACCGCGAGGAGACGGTCGAGTTCGGCGGGGTCGGAGAGGAGTTCGAGGGTCCGCAGTCGAATCGGCTCAAACTCGGCGACGACGGCGTCAGCGACGGCTCCCTTGAGGTCTCCGTACCCCTTGCCGGCGAATTCGGTTTCCAGCGACGGAATCGTCGATCCGCCCAATAGCGAGAGAATTCCGAGAAGATTCGACACACCCGGCTTTCCCGCGGGATCAAAACGAATGTCACGATCCGCATCCGTGACCGCTGATTTGATTTTTTTCACTGTCACAGTCGGTTCATCGAGCAACCACACGATTCCCTGGGGCGATTCGCCCGACTTGGACATCTTGGACTCGGGGTTCTGCAGGTCAAAGACCTTCGCCGACTCCTTCAGGATTCGAACCTCGGGGACGATGAGTGTTTCACCAAAGCGCGAATTGAATCGGGTCGCGATGTCGCGGGTCAGTTCAACGTGTTGGCGCTGGTCCTCGCCGACGGGGACGGTCACGGCGTCGTACAAGAGGATGTCGGCCGCCTGCAGAATCGGGTACGTAAACAGTCCAACACTGGCCGAATCAGAACCCTGCTTGGCGGACTTGTCCTTGAACTGGGTCATGCGCGATGCTTCACCGAAGCCGGTGATGGTGTTGAAAATCCAGGCGAGTTGCGCGTGCGCGGGGACGTGGGACTGGACGAACAGCGTCGAGTGATCGGGGTCAATTCCCGCCGCGATGTATTGAGCAACGGTTCGGCGGGTGTTTTCGCGAAGTTTTTCGGGATCCTGAGGCACGGTGATGGCGTGAAGGTCGACAACACAGAACACGGCGTCGTGCGTCGACTGCATCTCGCGCCACTGCAACAGCGCACCGGCGTAATTGCCGAGGTGCAGTGAGTCGGCACTCGGTTGCATTCCCGAAAACAATCGTTGGCCGGTCATGTCAATCCTTAGATGTCGTAATCGATGACAACGGGTGCGTGGTCACTCCAGCGAGTATCCCACGCATCCGCCTTGTCGATGGCGTACGTCAGCGCGGTTTCGGCAAGAGGCCCAGTCGCCAGGTGATAGTCGATTCGCCACCCGGTGTCGGTGTCGAACGCGTGGCCGCGCTGACTCCACCAGGTGTAGGGGCCTGGAACTTCACCCGCGAAACGGCGGCCGAGGTCAACCCAACCAAGCCCTGCCCCTGCGTTATACGCCGTGTCGTCCTCGGCGCCGAGAATGCGGTCGAAGTACTCGCGTTCGGCGGGCAAGAATCCGGCCTTTTTCGCGTTGCCCTTCCAATTCTTGATGTCGAGCGTGCGGTGACCGACGTTGAGGTCACCCATGACGAGAGCCAGAGCGCCACCCGCGGTAAGTTCCGCGAGACGCCCTTCGAACGCGTCGAGGAACGTGTATTTTTCGACCTGCTTCGGGGTGTCTACTTCGCCCGAGTGAACGTAGCAGGACACGACGGTGACGTTCTTTCCCTTGATGTGGAAGTCTGCTTCAATCCAGCGCCCTGCGCTGTCGAAGTCGGTGGCGCCAAACTCGGTACGGACGGCGATGGGTTCACTCCGCGACAGGATGGCGACCCCGGCCCGGCCCTTGGCGGTTGCCTCGTCGTTGATGACGTGCCACGTCGAATCGACCAGGGCGTCAATGTCCGCGCGCTCGGCTCGGACTTCTTGAACGGCGACGATGTCTGGTTTACGGTCGGCGAGCCAGTCACCCATTCCCTTGCGATACGCGGCGCGGATGCCATTGACGTTGACCGATGCGATACGCGTAACCATGGCTCAATCCTACTTTCGCGCGGTGTGACCTCGGGAGGTGTCAGCGCCCCCTGCCGAAGAGTTGTGCAAAGAACCCCTTGGTGTTCCGACCGCTGTCCGACGATTCAGGGAGGGCAACTACTGGTTGAGCGAGATCGACTGTTGCAGCCGTGCCGTCGCGGATCTGGCCGAGCAGTTGCTGGATTAGGTCGGTGGACCCCTTGATTGCAGTGGCGACATCGACGTGAAGATACGGCTTACCCGCGAAACGATCTCGCCCCGTGACCTCGACATCAACCGCAAAAATTACCCCGTCGGCCGAATCGATGAGGTCCTGGTCAAGGGGACCTGACCCGGCCGGTCCCTGGGTTTCGACACAAATCTCGTGACCGAGTGTTTCCCCAGATCGCTCAAACGCTTCGGCGGCAATGTAGGTGTGCACAATTCCTGAAAAGCATGCGGTGACACAAACGATTTTCATTCGTCGGCCTCTTTCGACATGATTTCTGCAATCACGCCGTGTTCGGGGCGGTGACGGACGAAGCCAGCACGGTCTTCGCTCGGCCTAGCGGCGAACGCCGCTAATGGTGGCTTGCTTGACCTCAGAGATCGCCTTGGTGATCTCGATGCCGCGGGGGCACGCCTCGCTGCAGTTGAAGGTGGTGCGGCAACGCCACACGCCTTCTTTTGAGTTCAGGATGTCGAGGCGGACCTGAGAGGCTTCGTCACGCGAATCGAAAATGAAGCGGTGCGCAGCGACAATTGCGGCCGGGCCGAAATATTGACCGTCCGTCCAGAAGACGGGGCACGACGTCGTGCACGCCGCACACAGGATGCACTTGGTCGTGTCATCGAATCGGGCGCGCTGCTCGGGCGATTGGATGTTCTCTTTATCGGGCTTTGACGTCGACTGCAGGAAGGGCTGAACCTCGCGATACGCAGCGAAGAACGGCTCCATGTCAACAATCAAGTCTTTTTCGAGCGGCAACCCCTTGATGGCCTCGACATAAACCGGCTTGCTAATGTCGAGGTCCTTGATGAGGGTCTTGCACGCGAGCCGGTTGCGACCGTTGATGCGCATCGCATCCGAGCCGCAAATTCCGTGAGCACACGAACGCCGAAACGACAGCGAACCGTCTTGTTCCCACTTGATCTTGTGGAGGCCGTCGAGTACCCGGTCGGTCGAATACATGTCGACGTCGAAGTCCTGCCAGAAGGGTTCCTGATCCGTTTCCGGGTTGAAACGTCGAACGATGAAGGTGACCTTGAAAGACTCCACTAGGCCTAATTCGGACATCAGTACTTCCTCTCCATGGGCGGGTAATTCGTGATGACAACGGGCTTCCAATCGATTTCGATTTGTGCGCCCTTCTTGTAGGCCATCGTGTGCTTCATGTACTTCTTGTCATCGCGATCGGGGAAATCGTCCCGCATGTGTCCGCCGCGGCTTTCCTTACGGTTGCGGGCAGACACGACGACGACCTCGGCGAGGTCGAGCAGGAATCCGAGCTCAATCGCTTCAAGCAGATCGGTGTTGAATCGTTGGCCGCGGTCGTGGATGCCGACTTTCTCGTACCGCTTGCGGAGCGCCGCGATTACGGTCTGAGCGTGCGAGAGCGATTCTTCCGTTCGGAACACCTGGGCGTTACGGTCCATTTCAAGCTGCAGTTCCTTGCGGATTGCAGCGACACTTTCGGAACCATCCGCGGTCCGCATCGTGTCGATCAGATCGACGACAAACTTTTCCGTGCCCTTGGGCAGCGCGGGGCGCTTCGCCTTGTTGGCGTAGGCGGCGGCGTTGCGACCGGCACGCTTTCCGAAGACGTTGATATCGAGGAGCGAGTTTGTTCCCAGACGGTTCGAACCGTGGACGGAAACACAGGCACACTCGCCGGCGGCGTAGAGACCCGGGATCACCGTCGTGTTGTTGAGCAGGACTTCGGCATCGGTGGTGGTCGGGATTCCACCCATCGCGTAGTGCGCGGTCGGCATGACGGGAACCGGTTCGGTAACCGGGTCTACCCCGAGGTAGGTACGCGCGAATTCGGTGATGTCGGGCAATTTCGTTTCGAGGACCTCGGCGCCGAGGTGGGTGCAATCGAGAAGGACATAATCCTTGTCTGGCCCGGCGCCACGGCCTTCGGCGACTTCCTGCACCATGCACCGCGAAATGATGTCACGCGGCGCGAGGTCCTTGATGGTCGGGGCGTATCGTTCCATGAATCGCTCGCCGCTCGCGTTGCGAAGGATTGCTCCTTCGCCTCGGGCACCTTCGGTCAACAAGATTCCCAAGCCGGCGAGTCCGGTCGGGTGGAACTGGAAAAACTCCATGTCCTCGAGGGGGATGCCTTTGCGCCACACGATCCCGACGCCGTCGCCCGTCAACGTGTGGGCGTTCGAGGTGGTCTTGAACATCTTGCCGAATCCGCCGGTCGCAAAGATGACGGAAGTCGCATTGAATACGTGGATGTCACCGGTCGAGAGCTCATACGCCACAACACCGCTCGTTCGAGTCTTGCCCTTTTCTTCCGTGAGCACGAGGTCGAGAACGTAGAACTCGTTGTAGAACTCGACACCGAGTTTGGTGCAGTTCTGGAAGAGCGTCTGCAGAATCATGTGGCCGGTGCGGTCCGCTGAATAGCACGAGCGGCGAACCGGTGCTTTTCCGTGGTCACGAGTGTGTCCACCGAAACGACGCTGGTCGATTTTGCCATCCGGGGTTCGGTTGAACGGAAGACCCATTCTTTCGAGGTCGAGAATGGCGTCAATCGCTTCTTTCGCCAAGATCTCTGCTGCGTCCTGGTCGACGAGGTAGTCCCCACCCTTGACGGTGTCAAAGGTGTGCCACTCCCACGAGTCCTCTTCGACGTTCGCAAGGGCTGCGGCCATTCCGCCCTGCGCAGCTCCGGTGTGCGAACGCGTCGGATACAACTTGGTGATGACGGCGGTCTTGGCGTGCGGAGCCGACTCGATGGCCGCACGCATTCCTGCACCGCCCGCGCCAACAATAACAACGTCGTACTCGTGATGATGAACCGTGGTCACGGTTTGCTCCTTATAGATATATGTCAGCTGGCAGAGCAGAACGAGGGAAGCAATTCTGCTGAAGATCCCACGGGGCAGGGGTCGAGAGTGAAAATCACGAGCGTTCCGAGAACAATTAGTGTGGCGGCTGAAATTCCGAGGGACACCAACAGGCCGCGCTTCAACCCGGGGCGATAGACGTAGTCTTCGATGACGACCCGCATTCCGTTGCTTCCGTGGATGAGTGCCAGCCACAACAGGGTGACGTCGAACCACTGCCAGAACGGGTTAGCGAGTTTTCCCGCAGCGAAGGCGAAGTCGATGGCCTTGACGCCCCCGTCCTGCATGAGATTGACGGTGAGGTGGGTGAAAATCAGCACAATGAGAACCACGCCGGAGACGCGCATGAATATCCAGGCGAGGCGATCTAGACGGAACAATTTCACGATTACCCTCCGAAGACGTGCATCAGGTGGCGGGGGAGGAACGCAATCATCACGACGGTCCACAACGCGAGCACACTATAGAACAGCGCGCGGTGGTGGCGCGATGCCCAGGCGGTCATGTCAACCAGGGTGATTCGTAAACCGTTGAACGCGTGGAACACGATGGCGGCGACGAGCACGGCCTCGCCGAGTCCCATGATGGGAGTTTTGTACGACGCCATGACGACGTTGTACAGTTCGGCATCGAGTCGAATGGTCGCGGTGTCGAGTATGTGGACCAACAGGAAGAAGTAGATTGCGATACCGGTGATGCGGTGGAGTACCCACGACCACATGCCCTCGTGTCCGCGATAGAGCGTCCCTCGAAACACGGTTTTCGGTTTGCTGGGGGTTTTGGTTGACAACTCGATTCCTCCTGAAGCAAGAACAATTTCATCCCAGTCTAACCCCCTCGCGTAGGCTGTCGGACATGACCAGCTCACATCGCGAAGCTAACTTTTACGCAGTTATTCCTGCGGGTGGAGTCGGTTCACGGTTGTGGCCGCTGTCGCGCGCCGACGCCCCGAAATTCCTTCACGACCTCACGGGAAGTGGCCGTAGCCTGCTCGTCGAAACGTGGGATCGGCTCGAACCCATCGCGGGCGACAACATCGTCGTGGTGTGTGGAACTCCACATGCGACGGCCGTCGCGAACGAACTTCCGATGCTCACCATCGACAACACGCTGCTTGAGCCGTCCCCGAAGGATTCGACCGCGGCGATTGGTCTTGCCGCGGCGGTACTCGTTCGTCGAAACCCCGAGGCGATCATCGGGTCGTTTGCAGCTGACCACGTCATCGATGACCAGCGCCGCTTTATTGCGGCGGTGAACGAAGCGATCGCCACCTCCGCGGCTGGGTACATCGTGACGATTGGCATTCGACCGACGTCGCCGTCGACCGCGTTCGGGTATATCGAATCGGGCGATGCGTTGGATATTCCGGCAGCGCCCCATGCGCATCGAGTGGTTCGTTTTGTCGAAAAGCCCAGCCTCGATAACGCGACCGAATATGTCGAGGGCGATACTCACCTGTGGAACGCGGGAATGTTCATTGCGAAGGCGAGCGTTCTGCTCGAAGAACTTCGAGCAAACCGCCCCGATGTGGCGGACCCCATCGACGAGATTGCGGACGCGTGGGACACACCCGAACGCGCGGCGGTTCTCGAGCGCGTGTGGCCGACAATCCCCAAGGTTGCCATCGATTACTCGATCGCCGAGCCCGCAGCGGAACACGGCCGCCTGGCGGTCATCCCCGCAGACTTTCAGTGGGACGATGTCGGCGACTTCGCGTCGCTGGCCAGGCTTCACACGAACGGCCGAACGAACGTGTTGGCCACACTGGGAGAAAACACGCGCGTGCTGAACGAAGGGTCGAGCGGAGTGGTCGTGTCGCAGACGAAGCGGCTGATTTCGCTCATTGGGGTCAAAGACATCGTCGTGGTTGATACCCCCGATGCGCTGCTGGTCACGACGGCAGCCCACGCGCAACGCGTCAAGGACATCGTCGAACAAATTCGCCAATCAGGAGATGACGCGGTTCTTTAGTCGCGCACTCGAATTCGTCGAAAAAATTCGACAATGTAACGATTCGGTGGTGTTTTCGGGGTTTCACCGCGGAAAACTATCGTTTCGCCACTCCCTTCAATAAGATGAAGACAGTCGTGGTGCCCGTTCGGGATCCTCTGGACTGGGGCCACACCATCCAATGAGAGGAATCACCCTGTGAAGAACATCACATCGCGTGCCTGGACTGGGCTCGCACTCGCGAGCGCAGCCGCGGTCATCCTGACCGGTTGTGCCGCCGCACCCACCGAAACCGCTGGACCCGTCGAGCCAATCGACTACCTGGCTTGCGCCGTTTCGGACGAAGGCTCGTGGAACGACAAGTCGTTCAACCAGTCGGTTTATGAAGGTCTTGTCAAGTCGAACACCGAGCTCGGAGTTGAGATCGCGGACGCCGAATCGGCAACGCCGGACGACTTCGGACCGAACCTTCAGGCCATGATTGACCAGGGCTGCGACATCACAATCGCCGTCGGATTCAACCTTGTCGACGCAGTCAACGTTGCTGCTGACGCAAACCCCGAGATGAGCTTCGTCACCATTGACGGATGGTCGAACGGTGCAACCAACCTCAAGCCCGTCAACTACGCCATGAACCAGTCGTCGTACCTCGCCGGCTACCTCGCGGCAGCTCAGTCGACGTCCAAGGTTGTTGGTACCTACGGTGGAATGCAGATTCCTGCCGTTACCGACTTCATGACCGGCTACTACTACGGAGCCATGGCGTGGGGAACTGACAACGCAACGGATGTCACCGTTGTTGGTTGGGACCCCGCAACCGAGACCGGTGACTTCATCGGTGACTTCACCCCCAACTCGGGAACCTCGAAGACCATTGCTGCTGGCCAGATTGAAGCCGGCGCCGATGTCCTCTTCCCCGTTGGTGGCGACCAGTTCGGTGCAGTTTCCGAAGCAATCGTCGAAGCCGGCATTGACGGACGCATGATCGGTGTCGACAAGGACATCGCCGCTACCTCGCCTGAGTATGCAGAATGGGTACTCACCTCGGCCGAGAAGCGCATGACCCTCGCAGTGTTCGACATCATCAAGCAGATCGCGGTTGACGGCGGCACCTTCACGGGTGACGTGTACCTCGGAACGCTCGCAAACGGTGGAACGGCACTGTCGGCACTCACCAACTACTCCGGTGCAACCGCACAGGCAGACGTTGAGGCCAAGCTGGCAGAACTTCAGGCCGGCATTATCGACGGGTCGATCAACCCGCTCGGTTAGGCTGTACAAAGCTACAGTCGGGGGTCGTCGAGACACTGTCTCGGCGGCCCCTGTCCCATTCTCTTCAAGGACGAATAGATGAAACTCGAACTCCGTGGAATCACCAAACGATTCGGAGCGCTCGTTGCCAACGACCACATCGATCTCGTGGTCAACTCCGGCGAGATTCATTCTCTGTTAGGTGAAAACGGAGCGGGTAAATCCACGCTCATGAACGTCCTCTACGGACTCTATGCGGCCGACGAAGGCGACATCCTGTTGGACGGCGTCGTTCAAAAATTCAAGGGCCCCGGCGGCGCGATGGCGGCCGGTATCGGGATGGTCCACCAACACTTCATGTTGATTCCCGTGTTTACGGTCGCTGAAAACGTGGTGCTCGGTCATGAGCCCACGGGAATCCTCGACACGCTCGACCTCGACACCGCGCGCACACTCGTTCGAGAGATCTCTGATCGATTCGGCTTTGAGATTGACCCAGACGCGCTCGTCGAGGACCTGCCCGTCGGTTCCCAACAACGCGTTGAAATCATCAAAGCGCTCGCGCGCGACGCCAAGGTTCTCGTGTTGGATGAGCCCACCGCTGTATTGACCCCGCAGGAAACCGATGAACTCATGGGAATCATGAAGGGTCTCGCCACGGCGGGGACCTCCATCGTGTTTATCACCCACAAACTGCGCGAAGTGCAGGCCGTCTCCGATCGCATCACGGTCATCCGCCTTGGTGCCGTTGTCGGCGAAGCAAAACCAACGGACTCCGCCGCGACCCTCGCCACCATGATGGTCGGTCGTGCGGTCGATTTGTCGGTCACCAAAAAGGCACCGAAACGGGGTGACGCCGGACTTTCCGTCTCGGGACTCACCGTGATCGGCGATCGGAACAACAAGGTCGTGGACGACGTCTCGTTTGAGGTTCACGCAGGTGAGGTTCTGGCGATTGCCGGTGTTCAGGGGAACGGACAGACCGAACTGGCCGAGGCTCTCGTCGGTTTGCGAACCTCGAGTGAAGGGTCGATTCACCTCGGAAAGATGGACATTACCCATTCGAGCGTGCGCGAGGTCATCGACGCCGGAGTCGGGTACATCCCCGAAGACCGATCCAAAGACGGCTTGGTCGGAGACTTCACGATCGCCGAAAATTTCATGATCAACCGCTCGTACGGTCCTCCCTTCGCGAAAGGCCTCAGCATTGATTTCGCCAATCGTGAGCGCATCGCCGCCGAACTGATTGCTGCCTATGACGTGCGCACGCCGTCTCAGGTGACGTTCGCCAAGAAGCTCAGCGGCGGAAACCAACAGAAGGTCGTCGTCGCCCGGGAACTCAGCCGTGAACTCAACCTGCTAATCGCGTCGCAACCCACGCGCGGAGTCGATGTCGGCTCGATTGAGTTCATCCACGACCGCATTATCGCCACGCGCGAGGCAGGCAAGCCGGTGGTTATCGTTTCGACGGAATTGGACGAAGTGACGTCTCTCGCGGATCGTATTGCCGTGATGTACCGGGGACGTATTGTCGGGATCGTGGATGCGAAGACTCCTCGAGAGACACTGGGTCGCATGATGGCAGGAGCAACGGTATGAGCGACGTGACGGAAACGACACCGGTGAACCGCGGACAAGCGGTCATCCGCGAGATCATGTCGGGTGGCGCAACCCGCGCCATCCTCTCGGTCGCATTGGGTTTCCTCGTCGGCGCAGTGTTCATGGTGTTCTCGAGCGAAGAATTCCTCGCTGCCGCTCAGTACCTCACGGCGCGACCCGCCGACGCTCTCGGTGCGGCGTGGACCGCAATCGCGGACGGGTATTCGGCGCTGTTTCGGGGGTCAATTTACAACTACAAGGCGGACAATTTTGAGGCCTCCATTCGACCGATGACCGAGACCCTGCGGTTCGCCGGTCCGCTCATCGCCTCGGGTTTGGGGGTCGCTCTCGCCTTCCGAGTCGGGTTGTTCAACATCGGTGCGAGTGGACAATTGCTGTTCGGTGCGCTGTGGGCCACCTGGATTTCGACCCGAGTGGAACTCCCGTGGGGACTTCACCTCGTCGTCGCTGTGCTCGTCGCGATTCTAGGCGCGGCCGCGTACGGCGCCGTTGTCGGCTTTCTCAAGGCTCGAACGGGCGCCCACGAAGTGATCGTGACCATCATGCTCAACTACATCGCCGCGGGAATCCTCACCTTCTTCTTCCGTACCCCGGAACTTCTTCGCGAAGTGAACGGCGGGGGAACGCCCAAGTCCGACGCACCCGCAGAGAGCGCTCAGTTGCCGCTGTTGCTCGGGCCCGATTTCACTTTGCACGCCGGATTCATTCTCGCCATCGTCGGTGTCGTCGTTTACTGGTGGCTCATGGAGCGATCGACCATCGGATTCCGCTTCCGCATGGTCGGCCACAATGCTGATGCCGCCCGCACGGCAGGAATCAACGTCGAGCGCACTTTCGTCTTGGCGATGGCCGTTTCGGGTGCCTTCGTCGGTCTCGCCGCCGCCAACCAGGCGCTCGGCGTTCGCGCTGGACTCACTCCCGACATCGACGGCACCATCGGATTCGATGCCATCACCGTGGCTCTGCTGGGGTCCTCCACGGCACCCGGCGTGCTACTCGCGGGACTTCTGTTCGGCGCGTTCAAGGCCGGAGCACCACAGATGCAGGTCATCGGACTTTCCCCTGAGATCACGGGTGTCGTCCAAGGTTTCATCGTTCTCTTCATCGCTGCACCGCCCCTCGTTCGCGCGATTTTCCGATTGCCCCCGCCGCAAAAGACGACGGTGATCGCGGACTGGTGGCAGAAACTGACCACGAAGGGTGATGCGAAATGAGCACCGTCGTGACTCCAGGATTGTTTTCACGAGTGGACGCATCGGTCTCCAAGAAGACGCCGTACCTCATGGCCGCGTTCGCGGTGTTCGTTCTCGTCGCGTTCGGTGTCGCCGGCAAAACCGACATCGTCGCCTTCCAATGGTCCAAAGAAGACGACCTCATCCACCTTCCGGACTTTCTTGTCGCGTCGAATGTTGTCGGACTCGTTCTCGGCACGGTTCTCGTGGCGGTCGCCGTCTTCTCGTTCGTGCTCGCCCAACGCAAACAGGTGACACCGTTGTGGCTCACCCTCGTTTTCGGGTTGCTTGCCGTTGTCGCACTGCTGGCGTGGCTGGCGGCCGGGAACACGCTTCCCTTCGCGTTCATTCTCGGAAACGCCGTCGTCCTCGCCGTTCCCCTCGTCCTCGGGGCGATGGGCGGAATCATGTCTGAGCGTGTCGGCGTCGTCAATATCGCGATCGAGGGCCAACTTCTCACGGGTGCGTTCCTCGCCGCGGTCGTCGGTTCGCTCACCGACAACCTGTACCTCGGGCTCATCGTCGCGATGGTCGGTGCGGCGCTGCTCTCGATGGTCCTCGCGGTGTTCTCGATTCAATACCTAGTCGACCAGATCATCGTCGGTGTGGTGCTCAACGTCCTCGTCTTGGGCATCACCAACTTCCTCTACGCCCAGTGGCTGAGCAACGACGGGCAAAACTCGAACTTCCCCGGAACCTTCCCCATCATTCCCATCCCCGGGTTGTCGGCCATCCCGGTGATCGGCCCAGCACTGTTCGAGGCGCGAATCACCACGTATCTTGCGTACCTGATCATCCCGACGCTGTGGTTCATCCTGTTCAAAACCCGCTTGGGGCTGCGGGCACGAGCGGTCGGTGAGCACCCGCTCGCGGCCGACACGGTCGGAATCAACGTCGCGGTCACTCGTTTCTGGTGGGTGACGATCGGTGGTCTGGTCGCAGGGCTCGGCGGTGCCGCACTGACAATTGGTGCGGTGGGCGCATTCGGTCGGAACATGTCCGGCGGACAAGGCTTCATCGCTCTCGCAGTCGTCATCCTCGGGCGTTGGCACCCGTTCTCGGCCGCGGCAGCAGCGCTGTTATTCGGGTTCTCGATCGTGCTTCGAATCTGGGCGAACCAGGTGAGCCCCGGCATCCCGACCGACTTCATCACAATCGTTCCCTACGTCGTCACTCTCATCGCGGTTGTCGGTTTTGTCGGGCGTGTTCGCGCGCCCGCGGCGACCGGTAAACCGTATATCAAGGGATAACTGTGTCGGACATCAACTGGGACGAACTGCGGCAACACGCGAACGACGCGATGAAGAGGGCGTACGCGCCGTATTCCAACTTTCCCGTGGGCGTCGCGGCACTCGTCGATGACGGTCGCATTGTCAGCGGCTGCAACGTCGAAAACGCGAGTTACGGGGTTGGGCTCTGTGCCGAGTGCGGGCTGGTCAGTGCGCTTCACATGAGCGGCGGTGGCAAGCTCGTGGCCTTCACGTGTGTCGACGGAAACGGAGCGGTTCTGATGCCGTGTGGCCGTTGCCGACAACTGTTGTACGAGCACTCGGCGCCGGGAATGGTTCTCGAGACCGTCTCAGGCGTTCGGACGATTTACCAGGTGTTGCCCGATGCCTTCGGTCCGCGCGAATTGGATGCCTATTCCCTGACCGATCCCGCTTCGGCGACAACCTGTGAAGGATGCGAATGACCGCCATCGAACCGTTTGATGCGGTCGACCTCATCAAAATCAAGCGTGATGGTGGACAGCTCTCAACCCCCCAGATCGACTGGTTGGTTGACGCGTACACCCGCGGCTACGTCGCGGACGAACAGATGTCGGCGATGACAATGGCGATTTTCCTGCGGGGGATGGTGTCCACCGAGATCAATGATCTGACGGCAGCAATGGTGAACTCGGGCGAACGACTCGACTTCTCGGGGTTGTCGAAAATCACGACGGACAAGCACTCCACCGGAGGCGTCGGTGACGAGATTACCCTTCCTCTGGCGCCACTGGTTGCGAGTTTCGGTCTGGCGGTTCCCCAATTGTCCGGCCGTGGGCTCGGGCACACGGGTGGAACGTTGGACAAATTCGAGAGCATCCCGGGGTGGCGCGCCAACCTGTCCAATGCCGAAATGATGGCGCAATTGGAGTCGGTCGGCGCCGTCGTGTGCGCGGCGGGCAGTGGGCTCGCACCGGCGGACAGCAAGCTCTATTCGCTACGGGACATCACCGGAACGGTCGAAGCCATTCCGCTGATTGCGTCGAGCATCATGAGCAAAAAACTGGCCGAAGGCACCGCGTCGCTCGTTCTCGACGTCAAGTTCGGAAACGGTGCGTTCATGAGCGAATTCGAGCGCGCCAAAGAACTCGCCCACGTGCTCGTCACAATCGGCAATGATGCCGGTGTGGCGACGAGGGCGGTCCTCACCAACATGAACACCCCGCTCGGACTCGCAATCGGAAACGCGAACGAAGTGCGCGAATCGGTTGAGGTGCTCGCCGGTGGCGGACCCGCCGACGTAATCGACATCACCGTCACGCTCGCCGAGCACATGCTCGAACTGTCGGGTATGTCGGGTGTCGATGTCCGATCGCATCTGACCAACGGCAAAGCGATGGACACGTGGCGGGCGATGGTGTCCGCTCAGGGCGGCGACCCCGACGCCGCTCTGCCCGTGGCCTCGGACACACACGTCGTCGTTGCCGACCGCGACGGGGTCGTCGCACGGATGGACGCGTTGCCGTTCGGAATCGCCGCCTGGCGCCTCGGGGCGGGCCGCGCACGTAAAGAAGACCCCGTCGTTCACGCCGCGGGAATCGATCTTGCGGTCAAACCCGGGGCACGCGTGAAGAAGGGCGACGTTCTCTTCACCCTGTCGGCGAACGAACCCGCCCGCTTTGACCGTGCGTTAGAGGCGCTCGAGGGCGGTTGGGAAATTGGCGATGTCGTCGTCGACCACGGTCCACTGATCGCCGAGGTCATCACCGGATGAGCCGTATCGGACTTCCTCAGGTAACGCCAGGAGACCGACCCACTCACGTGTTTCCGGGGACCGACGTGATCGTCGAGTCGCTCCCCAAGATCTCGCTTCACGACCACCTCGACGGCGGCGTTCGCCCGTCGACCATCGTGGACCTCGCCACGGCGGCGGGCATCGAGATTCCCGCGACCACGCCAGTCGAATTGAACGAGTGGGTTCGTGCCAACGCGGATTCCGGCAACCTCGTCGATTACCTCTCGACCTTCGAGGTCACGTTGTCCGTCATGCAGACCGCCGACAACCTTGAACGGATTGCGCGAGAGTTTGTCGAGGATCTGATTGCTGACGGTGTCGTCTACGCCGAGGTGCGGTGGGCACCGGAGTTGCACCTCACTGCGGGACTGACGATGCGCGACGCGATTGACGCCGTGCAACGTGGAATCACGGTCGCGGTCGACGCCGGTCGATCCACCGGTTCGGCGATCCAGGTCGCGCAGTTGTTGTGTGCGATGCGCCAGGCTGACAACGCGGATGCCGTCGCGGAACTTGCCATCGAATATCGGGGACGCGGGGTGGCGGGGTTTGATATCGCCGGACCCGAAATTGGATTTCCCGCGTCGCGACTTGCGAGTGCCTTCGCCAAACTCGATGCGGCCTGGGTTCCGCGCACCGTTCACGCGGGTGAGGCCGACGGTGTGGACAGCATCGAAGGTGCGCTCCTGGATGG
>CANKTR010000009.1 GCA_947486475.1 Microbacteriaceae bacterium
CGTTGCGAAATCGTTCAAAGGTGTTTCCACGTCACACGAATTTTTCGGTAACCGGGGTTAGCCCAAAATGATGGACTGGAACGCGGCCTGGAATTCGTTTTCCTCGGCGTCCAACAGCGACCGGAAGATGTGCACCTTCGACAGCGTCTCGTCGTTCGGGAAAATCAACTGGTTTTCGGCGAGAGCGGGGTCGATCTTGATCGCTTCCTCGTATGCGCCTTGGACCGGGGTGACGTAGTTGACCCACGCCGCGACCTGTGCCGCAATCGCGGGGTCGTAGTACCAGTTGATGAGCTTCTCGGCGTTGGTCTTGCGGGGGCTTCCGATCGGAATCATGAACGTGTCGTTCCAGAACGTTCCGCCCGAGTCGGGCAACACGAATTTCCACTTCTCGTAACCCGCTTCGAGGTTGAGCACCGTGATGTCTCCCGACCAGACGATTCCGGCGAGAGCGTCTTCGCTCACGAGGTCCTCGGAGTACGAGTTTCCCTTGATGTTGCGGATGTATCCGTCCGCAACGCGCATTTCAATCTCGGCGATTGCCGCGTTGAATTCGTCTGCGGTGAACTTGGTGATGTCCACGCCCTGGCTGCGCATAATCACACCGACGGTGTCGCGCATCTCGCTGAGGACGACCACGCGTCCCTTGAGTTCGTCGCGCCACAGGTCCGCCACGGACATAACCGGAGTGGAGACGAGGTCGGTGTTGTACACGAGTCCGGCGAAGCCACCCTGCCACGGGAGCGACGAAAGGCGGCCCGGGTCGAAATCGGGGTTGAGCAAATCGGTCACAAGGTTTTTGTGGTTGGGAATGTTGTCGAGGTTGAAGGCCTGTGTCCAGCCGCGACGGATCCAGCGTGACACCATCCATTCGGTGAGACACACGGTGTCGGCGCCGATGTCTTGGCCGAGCGCGAGTTGGTCTTTGACCTTGGCGAAGTACGAGTTGTTGTCGTCAACCTCGACGAGGTAGTTGGCGGCGATTCCGCTTGCGGCGGTGAACGCTTCGAGCGTCGGGTAATTGCCGTTGTCGTCTTCGTCCAAATAGAGCGGCCAGTTGGCCCAGTTGACCGTGGGGTCAGTGGCCGAGATGTCTTCGGCGGCGACGAGCGCCTGTTCGCCGGGTGCACAGGCGGCGAGGGACAGCGCGACCGCGCCTCCGACTGCGCCACCGAGAAGAGCACGACGAGAGAGTTGAGCGGCTCGAGCGTGCTGCACGAGTTCGCGGATGATGGGATCTTCGGGAAGATTTCGCTGGTTCATGAATATCCTCTACTCAGTGGGCGACCTCGATGTCAAACCCGTGTGGTTTGATAATGGCACAATTTGCGGAAAAAAGTAACACGTCCGCGCAGGTTTTCCTCGTCCACTCGTTTAGCGGCACGAATTTCGTCGACATTGAGCGTTTTCGTTGCGGAATCCCTCGCCTATCGCCATAATGACAGAGGGATTCCCCACCACCACCTGTCATAGGAGACACATCATGCGGATCGCCGTTCCCGCCGAAATTAAAAACAATGAGTACCGCGTTGCCATCACACCGGCCGGGGTCAAGGATCTCGTTTCCGCCGGACACAGCGTTCTGATTCAGTCCGGGGCAGGTCTCGGTTCCAACATCACGGATGACGCTTATGCGGCGCAGGGTGCCACGATCGAGAAGGACGCCGCAGCGGTGTGGGCGGCGGGCGACATGATTCTCAAGGTCAAGGAACCGATCGAAAGCGAATACCCCCATTTTCGCGAGGGCATGCTGTTGTTCACCTATCTCCACCTCGCCGCCGAGGAACACTTGACGAAGGCGCTCCTCGCCGCCAAGGTCACGTCGATTGCCTACGAAACCGTCCAGTTACCGAGTCGCGCACTGCCGCTGCTCGCGCCCATGAGTGAAGTGGCGGGACGACTGTCCGTCATCGTCGGGGCCAACGCGATGTTGCGTCCGCACGGCGGACCCGGTCTTCTCGTATCCGGAGTCCCCGGAACACACCCCGCGAACATCGTTGTCCTCGGCGGTGGTGTCGCCGGCACGAGCGCGGTGGCGATGGCCGTCGGAATCGGTGCGACCGTGACGGTGCTCGACACGAACATCCAGCGTTTGCGTGAATTGGACGCCCAGTATGCCGGCCGCGTTCAGACGCTCGCCTCGAACGCCTACGAAATCGAGAAAGCGGCACTCAGTGCCGACATGATCATCGGGTCCGTCCTGATTCCGGGCGCCAAAGCCCCGAAACTTATTACTAACGCGCTGGTGAAAAAGATGAAGCCAGGGTCGGTGCTGGTCGACATCGCCATCGACCAGGGCGGCTGTTTCGAGGATTCGCACGCAACGACTCACAGCGAGCCGACTTTCGCGGTCCACGACACGATTTTTTACTGCGTCGCCAATATGCCAGGCGCGACGCCTCAGACGTCGACCCACGCGTTGACCAATGCGACGTCGCCGTACGTTCGCGCTCTCGCCGCCAAGGGGTGGAAAGACGCACTGCGAACGGACGCGTCCCTCGCGTTGGGACTCAACACCCACGACGGAAAACTCACGAACGATGCGGTGGGCGTTGCTCACGGGATCGACGCCGTGTCCATCGATTCCGTGCTCGCGTAGAGCACCACGCGCAGACCTCGCCACGTGCCGACGCCCGGTCGGGCGGCGGGGTCGAACGTCTCCACCGGAGCACCCGTCGCTCGATGGTCCTCGAGCGTTGCTCGTCGAAGCGTGAGGATGTCCCGAAACGGGTCGAGCCCTCGAATGAGCGACGTCGCCGAGACGAGGACTCGCACCGATTGTCGACGCGCACGCCCAATCGCGACGAGAAAGTCGGACGCCGCGGCCACCGTCAACGAATCGAGTATCCGATCGAGGTTGTCAATAGCGGCAATGTCCCGTGCCCCAGACAGATGCTCGGGCTCGCGGACCCACGTGACGTCGAGACCTCGGGTCAGTGCGCGCAGCGCCGTCGTTCGACCCGACCCCGCTTCGCCGATGATGGCGACGTCACCATCGTCGGGCGACCAGAGCGCGGGGGTGTGTCGTGCACGCGGCATGTCGTCGAGCAGCCCGAAACCGTCACGGCCGTCCCGCGCGACCGGCTCCCGAAGTGCGGTTTGCCATAGCGTGTCGGTGCTCGCGAGATGTGTTCCCTCACCGGCGCCGGCGACGGCGGGGATTCGAACCTCGCGGACGCGGCCGTCCCCCGTTGTCACGAGTGCGCCTCCTGGCGACGGGGTGAGCGTTGTCGATTGCCCCAACACCGCCATCACGTCGTGACTGGTGTTCATCGCGAGGCACACGCGAACCGGAATGTTCCCCAGCACGCTGTCCCGCAGAACTCCGGTGGGGTGTTGGACGGCCACCACGAGGTGAACCCCCAGTGAGCGACCGCGGCGGGCGACGTCGCCCAGCACATCGTGTGCATTCGGGAATTGCCGCAGGAATTCGTGAACCTCGTCCACGACGATCGCGAGGCGCGGGATTCCGCGAGCGACATCAATCGACGAGATTTCACGGCGACGAAGTTCTTCTTCGCGGCGGCGCATCTCGGCCGTAATCGCGCACAACACGCGGGGAACCTCGGCGGGTTCCAGATCCGTGACCGTTCCGCGGTGATGCGGGAAGCGCTCCAATTGGAGGAGAGTTGCTCCGCCCTTGAAATCGATGCCGATGAAGGTGAACTCGGCCGGCGAAAATCGCTCTGCCCAGTCACTCACGGTCGCGACCAGAGCGTGGGATTTTCCCGACCCGGTTCGCCCCGCAAACAGCGCGTGCGGAGTTTCCGAACTCAGGGTGAGGACTAACGGATCGGTTACATCGCTGCCCACGAGCGCGAGGGCGGGCACCAGCACATCGGGACGAGTATCGTCCGAGCGCCAATCACCGTGTTCCGGGAGCGACCCGCGCCGAGCGACCGACACGACCTGCTGTCCGGCGCACCGGATTGTCATCGCGACGAGCGCTTCCGTCCCGCGCACGATGTGCGCACCGCCCGACCACACCACGTGATTTCCGTCGCGGCGAGAAGGTCCGAGGTGCGCTGTCCCCTGCACACACAGCGACTCCCACACGCTTTCGGCCGCGGGGCCGTCGCCCACAACCGCGACTCCGCCCGACACATCGACCAGCCATGGCCGTCCGTCCGAATCGTGCCCGGCTCGAATAAGGGTGCGCCCGTCACGAGGGGGTAACCACCCCTCACCGCGGGCGATGTCCGCGACCGAGGGATGGGTGCGCTGTTCCGCGGCGATGTCCGCGAAACGACGAGCGGATTCCGCTTCTCGGCGAGCGGCGTCTTCAAGGGCGCGCGCGACACGTTTTTCTCGACCATCGCGTCGCACGCGACGCCGCGCATCGACGAAGTGCGCGACCACCATCGTGGGGGCAATCACCGCGCTCACCAGGGCGAAGCTCGAACCGGTGACCCACCAGACGATGCTCGACAACACGAGCGGGGCAACGACACCGATAAACGGAAACTGCGGTGTTGTCACTCCTACACGGTGGCAGGCGGCGTCTCCGAGCATGGGAAAAGGCGGCGACTCTGTGGAGAATCGCCGCCTTTTCGCGCAGTGTTACTCGCCGATGTAGGACATCACGTGCTTGATACGCGTGTAGTCCTCGAATCCGTACATCGAGAGGTCTTTGCCGTAACCCGAGTGCTTGAAGCCACCGTGGGGCATTTCGGCGACGATCGGGATGTGGGTGTTGATCCACACGGCGCCGAAGTCGAGGTGCTTGGCGAAACGCATCGCCCGACCGTGGTCCTTGGTCCAGACCGAAGACGCGAGTCCGTAGTCGACTCCGTTCGCCCACGAGAGCGCTTCGGCTTCGTCCTTGAACTTCTGGACCGTGATGACCGGGCCGAAGATCTCGTTCTGGATGACCCAGTCGGACTGCTTGAGTCCCGAGACGACGGTCGGTTCGATGAAGAAGCCTTCCGTTCCCTGTCGGTTGCCACCGGTTTCGATGTTCGCGTTGTTGGGGAGGTCCGCGAGGATTCCCATGACGCGGTCGAACTGGTTGACGTTGTTGACGGGTCCGTAGAGGATGTCCTCGTTGGTGGGGATTCCCGTTGACACGTTCGCGACGACATATTCCTTCATCGCGGCGACGAACTCGTCGTGAACCTTGGCGTGAACGAGCACGCGCGTGGCCGCGGTACAGTCCTGACCGGCGTTGAAGAATCCCGCGGTGGCGATCCCTTCAACCGCACGCGCAATGTCGGCGTCGTCAAAAACGATGACGGGCGCCTTGCCCCCGAGTTCGAGGTGGACCCGCTTGACGTCGGCGGCGGCCGACTTGGCGACCTCCATTCCGGCGCGAACCGACCCGGTGATGGACACCATCTGTGGGATCTTGTGGGCGGTCATGAGGCCACCCGTCGTGCGGTCACCCACGACGACGTTGAGGACGCCCTTGGGGAGGAACTCCTGAGCGACCTGCGCGAGCAGAAGGGTTGAGGACGGAGTGGTGTCGGACGGCTTGAGGACGGTCGTGTTGCCCGCCGCAATCGCCGGAGCGAACTTCCAAATCGCCATCATGAGTGGGTAGTTCCACGGGGTGACCTGTCCGACAACCCCGATGGGTTCGCGGCGAATCACCGACGTGTGGTCCTTCATGTATTCGGCGGATGCGCGGCCTTCGAGGTTTCGAGCAGCTCCGGCGAAGAAGCGAATCTGGTCGACGCCGACCGCGATTTCTTCGCTCAGCGTCAAGCCGATCGGCTTACCGGTGTCCTGGACTTCGGCGGCGGCGAATTCGTCGGCTTTCGCTTCCATCGCATCGGCAATGTGCCACAGCGCTTTTTGGCGTTCGCTCGGGGTGGTTTCGCCCCACTCCTCGAACGCCGCCGCAGCCGCGGTGTAGGCAGCGTCGATATCCGCTTCGACCGAAACGGGCGACTGTGCGTAGACCTTTCCGGTGACGGGATCGACGAGGTCGATGGTGTCCTTGCCGCGCGAGTCGACGAGTTCACCGTTGATGAAGTTCTTCAATGTTTTGCTCATGCCTCCACAATAATCACAAGTGCCCGTGGTTTCTAGCCCTAATTCTTCGAATTTCGATAGTCGTTTCCGTGTTTCACGACGGAATCACTTGATTTTTCCCTCATCTACCGTCAGTATTGGACTATGAGCAATTCGACGAGAGCGACGGCACTCGATGACGTGTCGAAAGCCATCGTGGAACAGTTGCAAACCGACGGACGGAAATCGTATTCCGATATCGGACGTGCCGTCGAACTCTCCGAGGCCGCGGTGCGGCAGCGGGTGCAGAAATTGATTGAGTCCGGCGTCATGCAAATAGTTGCGGTGACCGATCCAATGACTCTCGGCTTCAACCGTCAGGCCATGATCGGGATTCGCACAACGGGCGACGCACGAATCGTGGCGGACAAACTCAGCGCGATTGCATCGGTCGAATACGTCGTGCTCACGGCAGGCTCGTTCGACATTATGGTCGAGGTCGTCTGCCGAGACGACGAGGGGCTCCTCGAACTTCTCAACGGGACGATTCGAATGATCCCGGGAGTCGTCGATACCGACGTTTTCACCTATCTACAACTGAAAAAACAGCAATACAACTGGGGAACGATGTAGTTCCTCCTAATCAATGGGAGTTGATAGAAATGGCTTTACTGTCACGTAAGCCGAAAGCCGCGAAGGTCGCGGCACCGAAAGTAACACCGACCACAAAGGTCAAGGCCGTCACCAAACCTGCTGAGGGGAAAGTCCTTTCCCACCGGGAGGTCATGAAAGACCCGTTACAGAAGATGGCGAAAGACCACCTCTGGATGCACTTCGCCCGCCAATCGGGAATGGAATCCGGCAAGGGCGTTCCGATCATCACCAAGGGTGAAGGTCACCACATCTGGGATTCCAGCGGCAAGAAATACATCGACGGCCTCTCGGGGCTCTTCGTTGTCAATGCCGGTCACGGTCGTAAGCGTTTGGCGCAGGCCGCCGCAAAGCAGGCCGAGGAACTCGCGTTCTTCCCACTGTGGAGCTACGCGCACCCCTCGGCGATTGAACTCGCTGACCGCCTCGCGGACTACGCACCGGGCGACCTCAACCGTGTCTTTTATTCGACCGGCGGTGGCGAAGCAGTCGAGACAGCGTGGAAGTTGGCCAAGCAGTACTGGAAACTCATGGGTCAACCCATGAAAACCAAGGTCATCGCGCGCAACATCGCGTACCACGGCACCCCACAGGGCGCACTCGCGATTACGGGACTCCCCGGAATCAAGGCGGCATTCGAGCCTCTCGTCCCCGGTGCGTTCCACGTTCCGAACACGAACATTTATCGGGCCAAAGAACAGGGCTACCACGGACCCGAGACCGAAGAAGATTTTGGGCTCTGGGCCGCCGACGAGATCGAACGCATGATTCAGATGGAAGGCCCCGATACCATCGCGGCCGTGTTCCTCGAGCCGGTGCAGAACGCGGGTGGTTGTTTCCCACCCCAGGCCGGTTACTTCAAACGCGTTCGCGAGATCTGCGACCAGTACGACGTCCTCATGGTGTCGGACGAGGTCATTTGCGCGTTCGGTCGTATCGGCGAGATGTTCGCCTGTAACGCCTACGGCTACGTCCCCGACATGATTACGTGTGCCAAGGCGATGACCTCGGGTTATTCACCCATCGGCGCAACGATCATCTCGGACCGCATCTACGAGCCCTTCAAGCACGGAACAACCGCGTTTTACCACGGCTACACCTTCGGTGGACACCCGGTTTCGGCCGCTGTCGCGATGGAGAACCTCGATATCTTCGAAGAAGAGGACCTCAACGGGAACGTCCGTCGGAACGCCCCCGCGTTCAAGTCCACGCTCGAGAAGTTGAAGGACATCTCAATCGTCGGTGACGTCCGCGGTGCCGGGTACTTCTACGGCATCGAGCTCGTCAAGGACCAGGTCACCAAGGAAACCTTCAACGACAAAGAAGCCGAGCGACTCTTGCGCGGCTACCTGTCGCAGGCCCTCTACTCCGCCGGGCTGTATTGCCGTGCGGACGACCGAGGAGACCCCGTCATCCAACTCGCCCCGCCGCTCACGATCGGCCAGCCCGAGTTCGACGAGATCGAGCAGATCCTCCGCGAGGTTCTGGTCGGCGCGACGAAGCTCCTCTAGCAATGGAATCCGTCTCGTTTTGGCACGAGGCGGTCGACCTATCCCCACGACCAGCCCTCGACGGTGATGCGACAGTAGATGTCGCCATCGTCGGGGCCGGTCTGACGGGTTTGTGGACCGCGTACTATCTCCAGAAGCGCAATCCGGCTCTGTCCATCATGTTGATTGACAAGAATGTCGCCGGGTTTGGCGCGAGCGGGCGAAACGGGGGCTGGGCGAGTGCCCTGTTCCCGCAGACGACCGCGTCGTTGGTCAAGCGATACGGGTTCGGCCGGGCCAAAGCTCTCCGGGATGCGATGGTCGATTCCATCAGCGAGATCGGACGCGTTGTCTCAGCCGAAAAAATCGACTGCGACTGGGTGCACAAGGGAACCATCATCTTCGCGCGAAGCGCACTACAGGAACGCGAACTCCGAGCAGAGGTCGCCGATACTGAAGCCCTCGGCATTGACCACTTGGAGTGGTGGGGTGCTGAGCGAGTCGCTGCTGGTGACGCCCGCGGAGCAACGTTCACGCCCGACTGCGCGCGACTACATCCCGCCAAACTCGTCAATCAACTAGCGAAACTCGTCGAATCCCGCGGCGCTCGAATCGTCGAGCACACCACCGTAACGGCGTGGAAAAAGGGCTCGGTCGAAACGGACCGAGGAACCGTTCGCGCGAAGCACATCATCAACGCGACCGAAGGCTACGGCGCGACCATCAAACAAACGCACCGTCGCATACTTCCGCTGTATTCGCTCATGATCGCGACGGCACCGCTCCCCGAGAAGATCTGGACCGAACTCAAAATCGAACACGGTCACACCTTTTCGGATGGGCGACACCTCGTCATCTACGGTCAGCGCACCGCGGACAACCGGTTCGCGTTCGGCGGTCGAGGAGCCCGTTACCACTGGGGCTCGTCAATCAAACCCGAGTACGACCGAGTGGACGGCGTGTTCACCCATCTGACCCAGACTCTTCGTGAGATGTTCCCCCAGGTCGCCGACCAGATCACGGTCACCCACAGCTGGGGCGGTCCGCTCGGCGTCCCCCGTGACTGGCACGCGACGGTCAACTACGACCCGGCCACAGGTCTGGGCGGTGCCGGCGGATACGTCGGCGACGGACTGTCGACGACCAACCTCGCCGGTCGAACACTCGCCGACCTCATCACGGGGACACCGAGTGACCTCACGCAGCTTCCCTGGGTGAATCATCGCTCTCCGTCGTGGGAACCGGAACCGCTCCGTTTCGTCGGCGCCAACGCGGGACTCGTCGGAATGACGATTGCGGACGAGGAAGAAAAGATGACGGGACGGCCCTCGATTGTCGCACGGTTGCTTGCGCCTCTGACGGGACACTAGCCAATAACCTGAAGGGGTGAGCCGACTTCTCGTCCCCGGATTGGGACGGCGCATCGGCATCATCGTCGCTGTCGTCGCACTCGCGTCACAACTGGGGCTGATTGCGCTCTCCGCCTGGGGGGTCAGCAATGTCGCGATGATTAGAGACTGGCTCGTCGTCGGAAAAGTCGCGGGGTCCGCCCAACTCGACGCCTACATCGCCGGAGCGGGGTTGTCCGCTTCGGGTAGTTTCTATCTGCTGGCGGCCAAACCAACCCTTCACACTCCCGAAACATTCGATGACGCGTGTCCCGTTCGTGAGGCGGGAATCGCGGCGTTGGGTTGCTATTCGACCGAGACCGACACCATCCACCTGCTCGATGTCGCCGATGACACGTTCACGACACTCAAGCCGGTGGTGGCGGCTCACGAAGCGCTGCACGCGATCTGGGCTCGCTTTGATTCGCAGGAGCGTGTGTCCGTTGCCGCCGAGGTCGAAAAATCTTTTGCGAGCGTCTTGGATCCGGCAATGCTCAGCCGGCTCGCTCCGTACGAAGCGTTATTGCCGTCGCAACGTGACGGCGAACTGTTCGCGATCCTCGGAACCGAATCGGGCACGGTAACCCCCGCGCTCGAGGCGGTCTACTCGCGATATTTTGACGATCGACAGGCCTGCGTCCGACTCGCGGCTTCCTCGGCCAACGTGATCACCGAAATCGCCAGCAGCATCGAATCGATTGGAAACCAGATTCGGTCGGTCGAGGACGCGGTGTTGACGGCGACCGCGTCGTACTCGTTGGAACGTCGAGCGCTCAAACGCGACATCACGACGTTCAATCGACGAGCGGACACCCCCGGCCATTTTGCGTCGTCGTCGACGTTCACACGCGAACGGTCCGAATTGGCGAATCGAACCGCGCGGCTGGAACGGTCGCGCCGCGCTCTGAACACACTCATCGAGGAATACAACGCACTCGTCGCGCAGATTTCGATTCTCAATACGCGGGCGATGACCGTGAACACCGCGCTGGGGATCGATGCGAGCGCGATGGTTACGATTCCGGCAGAACCCTGACCCTTGCAGGAAACATCTTGGCGATTTCGGTGAATTCACTCCGAGAGGGGCTCCATGAGATCGCGGCGTCCGCGTTCTGTCGAACTTGCGCGGGTGTGGTCGCTCCGGCAATGACGCTTGACATGCCGGGAATCGCCAGCATCCACCCGACGGTCGCTTCCAACATGGTGATGCGATGTTTGTCGCAGAACCGAGCGAATTTCTCCATGGCGTCCCACGGCGCATCCTCGAGAAGGTGTTGGCGAATCCGCATGATTCGCGAGTCCGCGGGTCCGCCTTGCCGAGTGAACTTCCCCGTGAAGAGTCCGTTGTGTAGAGGGAAAAACGGCAGAAAGCCCAGTCCCATGTCGACCGCGGCCGGGATCATCTCGGACTCCGCGTCTCGCGCGAGCAGGTTGTGTTCGTTTTGCGCTGACTCAAAACCAGCGAGCCCGAGTCGTTTCGCGACCGAGTGTGCTCGACGGGCTTGTTCGACGGTGTAGTTCGAGTGCCCGATGTGACGCACTTTACCCTCCGCCATGAGTTCGTTCAGAGCCTCAAGGGTCTCTTCAACCGGTACGCGAGGGTCCGGTGTGTGGTGTTGGTACAAATCGAGAAAGTCGGTCTGGAGCCGGTCGAGCGTCTGGTCGATTGCGGCGCGAATATAGGCACGGGATCCGCCTGGACCGATCGTGCTGAGGGGGCTGTCCATTTCGACGTGGCCAAACTTCGATGCCAGAATCATCGATTTTCTATACTGTGCCACCGACGGGCCCATGAGCCGTTCCGATAAACCGTATCCCGCTCCGTATACGTCCGCGGTGTCGAAAAAAGTGATACCCGAGTCGATCGCAGCATCCATCACGTCGGTGGTTCCACCCTCCGTGAATGTGGGTGTATCCGGTCGGCCAAAATTGTTGCAACCGAGACCCACCGCGGAAATGAGGAGACCCGAGTGTCCCAGATATCGAATTGGAATGTGCACTCCTACGACTTTTCCCGAAGGTGATTACTGACGCATTTACTAACATGCTATAACATCGTTTCCCGTTTTTCCCGTCGCGTTGTAGCCTCGTGCCATGACCGAATTTGATTCCCTCGTCCGAGTAAACAGTCCGATTGGACGCCTCGAAATCACCGCACGTGCGGGCACAATTGTCGGCCTCGACATCGAATCGAACGGTCGTTTACCGCGGGAAACCCACTCCGAAAAGAAATCCCCGGTCCTCGCAACGGCGTCCACTCAGCTCGCCGAATACTTCGCGGGTAAACGCCAAAAATTCGATGTGCCCGTCGATCTTTCCGGAACACCGTTTCAACAGTCGGTGTGGCAGACGCTTGCGGAAATCCCTTTCGGTCAGGTGCGGTCCTACGGCGACGTCGGCATGAGCACCGGTCGCCGGGCCGCCGGTCGAGCGGTGGGTGGTGCGGTGGGCGCAAACCCCATTCCGATCATTGTGCCGTGCCACCGGGTGTTGGGCAGTGACGGGCGAATCACGGGCTACTCGGGTGGCAACGGCATCCCCACCAAGGTCTGGCTGCTCGACCACGAAGGAATCGCCCACCGGTGACGGCGCTTCGGGTCGGAGCCGACGGTGTTGCACGCTGTTGGTGGTGCGGCGACGACCCCCTCTACGTCGACTACCACGACACCGAATGGGGTGTCCCGATTCGTGGCGACCGAGAGATGTTCGAACGCCTCGTGCTCGAAGCGTTTCAATCGGGTCTGTCCTGGATCACCATTCTGCGCCGCCGCGAAGGGTTCCGCGCCGCGTTTGCCAACTTTGACCCGTACGTCATTGCGGATTTCGGTCAGGTCGACCGCGCTCGGCTGATGGCGGACACCGAAATCATTCGAAACAACGCCAAAATTGACGCCACCATTCATAACGCAAGCATCGTCGCGCGGATGATGGACACCGAACCGGGAGCACTCGATGACCTGATTTGGTCGCACGCGCCGAGTGGACGCCGTCCCACCATTCGCAAAATTGCCGACCTGCCGGCCGTCACGCCCGAATCAATCGCTCTGTCGAAAGCACTCAAATCGCGTGGATTCAAATTCGTCGGACCGACCACTGCGTACGCCCACATGCAGGCGGTCGGTGTGGTGAACGATCACGTGATTGGCTGCTCGTCGGTTGCCCATTCATAAAACAGGCGGCCCAGATTGCATTACCAAGGCTGCGAAGTGGCTTATGCCGTCTTCTTCTTTCGATTGACAAGGACGAGCCACACGACCATCCCGACGAGAACGGCTCCGACGCCACCAGCGATGTAAAGAACGGTGTTATCCGACGGCACCTCGACGATGATAGAAACATCCGTGTCGCTTGCCGCCAAGTTGTCGACGATTACCGTGGAGGGGTCGTCGTCGTCGATTTCGACTCCTTTGCCCTCGACACTGACAACGTTGTTCGCAAAGTGCAGAGTCGTGTCAACCTTGAACCCCATGTTGGCCGCCATGCCAAGCGACGAGGAGTCGTCTTCGTTCGATTGCTCGGGCATCGAACCCGTGATAGTCAGCGCTCCATTTGTTACGACGGTTTTTCCGTTCGTGAGGCCGAGCAACTGGTCAACGGTGACCGCTTCGTCGAGATCCGCTTCATCAAATGCGCATTCTGCCGAGTAGTATTCGGTCGAATCGACAGTGGTTTCGCTGTATGTGCAGGCGTTGAAGAACTCACCCGCAGCAGGTGAACTTTCATCTTCTGAGGACTCGCTAATGAGTGCCTTGAAGCCTTCGAGTCCACCCAACGACGCGGAGCCACCCATTTCCGCCAGCCCATCGAACGTTTCTTTCGCCATCGACATGTCGAGACTGCCGGCAGTTACAACACCGGCCGCATCTACATCAGCAACGATGTGGATTTCGTAACAACCTGTGGTGAAGAGGGCCGTTGCGGCAATCGCTGTCGCGACAAGTGAACGTCGTATTAAATTCATGCTCTAACCCTAGACGACGAGAGTGATGGAATCAACCGTCTGCCGAACGTCGATTCCGACGGAATCGGCCCAGTCCACGAGGTCTTTTGGGGTTGCGAGGTCGAGCGAGCCGGCCACAAGGGCAGCAACGAGCTCGCCCTTATGAACCTTGTTGAAGTGATTGAGCGCCTTGCCCCCCGACTTAGACACGACGTCGAGGTACAGCGAGGTCACGTCGGCGGGGATTGGGGCGAGGTCGCGATAACCCGCTGATCGAGCGTCCAGTACCCAGTCCCCCGCGGCCATCTCGGACAGTGCAGCCGACAGTTGACCGCCCCAGATTGACGACAGCGTGTGACCGCCGAGACGCGTGTCATACGACAAACGGTAGTTGGGGATCTCGTCGCCCGACGAAATGATGCCCCACAACGCCGAGTGGATGAACACGTTCCGTGATGCCCATGACCGCTGTTCGGCCGTCCACAGTGGCGCGTTCGTCGCCGAATACAACACTCCCGTGTACCGGTCGATGGCGGGCATGACGGGGGCGTCGGTGAACACGTTGTTCGCCAGTTCCTCGACGGATTTCGGGCCGAGCTTCATAACACGTGCGGCTTCGACCGGATTGTCCCGACACAGGATTTCGAGAGGCACGAGCAGGTCGTGGCGCCCAGCGTCCTGCACGGGAAACGACAGGGTGAAGTGTCCCGAATGGGGTGCTCCACCCTTCACCTTCGTCTCGGACGGGGGAAGCAGGATTCGCACTTAGGCGACCAGTTCCGCCTGGCTGGCGACAACCATCACCGTGTTGTTCTCGACCGAGAGGAATCCGCGGTCTGCTTTCGCCAGAATCACACCACTCTCGGTGTGAATTCGAACGTCACCTTCGGCGAGGACGCCGAGGAACGGTTCGTGCCCGGGAAGAATGCCCAACTCGCCTTCGACGGTTCGCGCGACGAGCATGCTCGCCTCACCCGCCCAGACCTCACGGTCGGCTGCGACGACCTGAACTCGGAGGGAGCCCATGTCTAGCCGTTATCCTTTTGGATCTGGGTCCACTTCTCTTCGACATCCGAGATGGAACCGACGTTGAAGAATGCCTGCTCGGCGACGTGGTCGAACTCGCCCTTCGCGATCGCATCGAACGACTCGATAGTGTCCTTGAGCGGAACCGTCGAGCCCTCTACACCCGTGAACTTCTTGGCCATGTAAGTGTTCTGCGAGAGGAACTGCTGAATGCGACGAGCGCGCGAGACGGTGATCTTGTCTTCTTCCGAGAGTTCGTCGACACCGAGGATCGCGATGATTTCCTGGAGTTCCTTGTTCTTCTGCAGAATCTGCTTTACCGTCGTCGCAACCCGGTAGTGGTCGGCGCCGATGTAACGCGGGTCGAGGATTCGACTCGTCGACGTGAGCGGGTCCACTGCGGGGTACAGACCCTTCGACGCGATTTCACGCGACAATTCCGTGGTGGCGTCAAGGTGCGCGAAGGTCGTCGCGGGCGCGGGGTCGGTGTAGTCGTCCGCGGGCACGTAGATGGCCTGCAGCGACGTGATCGAGTGTCCACGTGTCGACGTGATGCGCTCCTGGAGGATTCCCATCTCGTCGGCGAGGTTGGGCTGGTAACCCACGGCGGACGGCATACGGCCCAGGAGGGTCGACACCTCGGAACCCGCCTGCGTGAATCGGAAGATGTTGTCGATGAACAACAACACGTCCTGCTTCTGAACGTCACGGAAGTATTCCGCCATGGTCAAGGCCGACAGCGCGACGCGAAGACGCGTTCCCGGTGGCTCGTCCATCTGGCCGAACACGAGTGCGGTTTTGTCGAAGACGCCCGCCTCTTCCATTTCGTGGATGAGGTCGTTACCTTCACGGGTGCGCTCTCCGACACCGGCGAACACCGACACACCACCGTGATCCTGCGCCACGCGCTGGATCATTTCCTGGATCAGAACGGTCTTACCGACACCGGCACCACCGAACAGACCGATTTTTCCACCCTGGACGTAGGGGGTCAGAAGGTCGATGACCTTGATGCCGGTCTCGAAGAGCTGAGTCTTCGACTCGAGTTGGTCGAACGCCGGAGGCTTGCGGTGGATCGGCCAGCGTTCTTTGATTTCGACCTTCGAGCCGTCACCGTTAAGAATTTCGCCGAGCACGTTGAACACCTTGCCCTTGGTGACGTCGCCGACGGGGACCGAAATCGCCTCACCCGTGTCGGTCACCTCTTGTCCGCGGACGAGTCCGTCGGTGGGCTTCAACGCAATCGCACGAACTAGGTCATCGCCGAGGTGCTGCGCGACCTCGAGCGTCAACACGATTTCCGTACCATCCAACGTGTACGTCGTCTTGAGGGCGTTGTAGATCTCGGGGATGGAGTCGTGCGGGAACTCGATGTCAACAACGGGTCCGGTCACTCGCGCGATTCGTCCAACCGCGCCCTTGGTCTTGGCAGCCATTTTCGTCCTTCTGTTCTGTGGTTACTTTTTCGAAACGAGAGCGTCTGCGCCGCCCACGATTTCGGAAATTTGCTGGGTGATTTCGGATTGACGCGCGTTGTTCGCGAGTCGGGTGTAGTTCTGGATGAGCTTGTCGGCGTTATCCGTCGCGCTCTTCATCGCCTTCTGACGGGCAGCGTGTTCCGCCGACGCTGAGGACAGCATCGCCGCGAACACACGGTTTTCTACATAGACCGGCAGAAGTGCGTTGAGCACGTTCAACCCGTCTGGTTCGAACTCGTACAGGGGCAAAATGTCGGCACCGGTCGGGATGGGCGCGTCGTCGTCCGCCTCGACCACTTCGAGTGGCAGAAGGCGAAGCACCGTGGGCACCTGCGAGACGAGGTTCACGAAACGGTTGTACACGAGGTGAATCTCGTCGACTCCCGCGTCATCGTGGTCGCGCAGGAAGTGTTCGATGAGGGCTTGCGCAATCTCTTCCGCGGTTTCCACCTCGGGGCGGTCGGTGTTGCCAATCCAATCCCGTTCCCACTTGCGTTGACGGAAAGCGAAGTATTGAAGGGCTTTGCGACCGACCAGGTAGTAAACGACCTCTTTGCCTTCGCTCGTCAGTTTTTCCGTCAGTTCCCCTGCCTCGCGCAGAACCTGAGACGAGAACGCCCCCGCAAGTCCACGGTCCGACGTGAAGATCACGACGGCCGAACGACGGTGCACATCGGGCTGGGTGGTCAGCGGGTGGTCGACGTTCGACCCCACCGCGACCGCCGTCACTGCCCGCGTCAGCGCCCGAGTGTACGGAGCTGCCGCCGACATGCGCGCCTGTGCCTTCTGAATTCGCGAGGCCGAGATGAGTTCCATGGCACGCGTGATTTTCTTCGTGGTCTGTGCCGACTTGATTTTCTGTCGGTAGATGCGAAGTTGCGCTCCCATTGTTCCCCTCCTCTCGTGTTACGACGAATTACTTGCGCTTGCGCGGCTTGACGATTTTGGCTTGTTCGACCTCGTCGGCAGGAAGAGCGTCGAACTCCTCCGAACCGGCCTTGGTTCCACCCTTGCCGCCCTGGAAGGAGGTGATGAACGTGTCGATCTGCTTTTCGAGTTCGGCCTCGGTCGCGTCATCCAGAACATTCGTCGAGCGAAGTGTGTCGAGAATCTTCGTGTTACGACGAAGGTGCTCGAGCAATTCGCGCTCGAATCGAAGGACGTCCGTCACCTCGAGCGTGTCGAGCTTGCCCTTGGTTCCGGCCCAGATCGAGACGACCTGTTCCTCGACGGGGTACGGCGAGTACTGCGGCTGACGCAACAGTTCGGTCAGGCGTGCGCCACGAGCGAGCTGGCGGCGGCTGGCGGCGTCAAGGTCCGAGGCGAACATCGCGAACGCTTCGAGCGAACGGTACTGAGCGAGTTCCAACTTGAGCGTTCCGGACACCTTCTTGATCGACTTGACCTGAGCGTCACCACCCACACGCGACACCGAGATACCGACGTCGACAGCGGGTCGCTGGTTTGCGTTGAAGAGGTCCGACTGGAGGAAGATTTGTCCGTCCGTGATCGAGATGACGTTTGTCGGGATATACGCCGAAACGTCGTTCGCCTTGGTCTCGATGATGGGAAGTCCCGTCATCGAACCCGCTCCGAGCTCGTCGGACAGTTTGGCGCAACGCTCGAGCAGACGAGAGTGCAAGTAGAACACGTCACCGGGGTATGCCTCACGTCCCGGCGGACGACGCAACAGCAGCGACACGGCGCGGTACGCCTCGGCCTGCTTCGACAGGTCATCGAAAATGATGAGGACGTGCTTGCCGGCGTACATCCAGTGCTGGCCAATCGCAGAACCGGTGTACGGCGCGAGGTACTTGAAGCCCGCGGGGTCGGACGCAGGAGCGGCGACGATGGTCGTGTACGCCATGGCGCCGGCTTCTTCGAGGGCGCCCTTCACCGCGGCGATGGTCGAACCCTTCTGACCGATGGCGACATAGATGCAACGAACCTGCTTGTTCGTGTCGCCCGACTCCCAGTTCGCCTTCTGGTTGATGATGGTGTCGACGGCGATAGCGGTCTTACCCGTCTGGCGGTCACCAATGATGAGCTGGCGCTGGCCGCGGCCGACGGGAATCATCGCGTCGATTGCCTTGATCCCAGTCTGCAGCGGTTCGTGAACCGACTTACGCGCCATCACACCCGGAGCCTGAAGTTCGAGAGCGCGTCGACCGTCGGTCTTGATCGTGCCCAGACCGTCGATGGGGTTTCCGAGCGGGTCGATGACCCGACCGAGGTAGCCCTCACCGACGGGAACCGAGAGGACCTCGCCCGTGCGGGTGACTTCTTGACCCGCCTGAACCCCCGAGAACTCACCCAGGACGACGACACCGATGGAGTCTTCGTCGAGGTTCAGCGCGAGTCCGAGGGTGCCGTCCGCAAACTTGATGAGTTCGTTCGCCATGACGCCGGGGAGTCCGTCGACGTGGGCGATACCGTCACCCGCGTCGATGACGTGTCCGACCTCTTTCGCGCTCGACTTCGACGGCTCGTACGACTTCGCGAAGTCGCCGAGCGCCTTGCGGATGTCGTCCGGGTTGATTGTCAATTCAGCCATTGTTTTTCCCTTTGTGTGGCGGTTAGCCCGCGAGTTTCGACGAGAGTTCGGTGAGGCGCGAGCGGATGCTCGCGTCAATGGTGTCGTCTCCGACTTGGACCGTGAAGCCTCCGACGATGGTGTCGTCGACGATTTCATCGATGTGGTGGTCGCGACCGAATCGTGCTCGGAGTACCGACGCGATGCGGTCACGCTGTGCGGCGTCGAGAGGTGATGCGACGGTCACGATCGCAACCCCGCGTCCCTGTTGGTCCGCGACGATTCCCTGCGCCTCAGCGAGAAGGGTCCGAATTCGGCGCCCCCGAGGTTGGCTGACGAGGTGGCGAACGATTTCGGTCGTCGATTCGCTCGCCCCTTTCAGGATCGCACCGGCGAGTTCACGCTTGGCCTCTGCCCCGCCTCGTTTGGCGCTGAGCGCGAGTTCGAGTTCGGGGTTCGCGGCCACGCTGCGGGCGACGGTGAAAAGTTCCGCCTCAATCGCATCGGTGGATCCGCTCGCAATCACGCGCAGCCCGATTTCTTCGATTCCCGCGAGCATCTCGTCCGCGGAAGACCAGCGTTCTCCGACGATGACGTGCACAAGCGATTTCGCCGAGGAATCGATTGCGCCGACAACGCTGTCGATCAAGGTCGCCTTGGCTTTCGCATCAGCGACGGGGTTAGCAAGTGCAGCACGCAGCGCCGGGTTTGACCCGATGGCGCGACCAACGGACAGAATCGCGGCCCCAGCCACGACGCTCAATCCGTTCGACTTCGCGACCGCGGCTTTAGCCGAGATCATCGCGACGCGTGATGCGCTTCCCATTATTTTTTCTTCTCGTTCTTTTCGATATCAGCGAGGAAACGATCGACGACGGCGGAGGAGGACTTCGCGTCCTTGACCTGTTCTCCGATAACGCGACCGGCGAGTTCCAGAGCGAGTTGCCCGACCTCGGATCGAAGCGACTGAATCGCCGCAAGGCGCTCGACTTCGATTTGCTGTTGGGCTTTGGCGGTGATCGCCGCTGCGTCCGCCGATGCCTGGTGTTTCAACTCCGCAAGAATGAGGGCACCCTCCGAGCGCGCCTTGTCCTTGATGTCGGCGGCTTCCGCGCGCGCCTCCTGCAAGAGAGCGTTGTACTTGTCGAGAGCGACCGCCGCTTCTTTCTGCGCCGATTCCGCGAGAGCTATTCCGCCTTCGATTTTCTCGGCTCGGGCGTCGAGTGTCTTTTGCATGTTTGGAAGAACGATCTTCCAGAACAAGAAGAGCACGATGGCGAAAGGAATAATCGACCAGACGATGTCGTAAATCGCCGGGAGAAGGGGGTTCGGAACGGCCTCAGCCGATTCCTCCGCCCACACGAACGCATGCAGCATGTCGATTCCTTGCTGTTAGTTAGACGAAAATGAAGCCGGTTGCGATACCGACGAAGGCAAGCGCTTCGGTGAACGCGATACCGATGTACATGAGGACCGTGAGGCGCCCCTGAAGTTCGGGCTGACGCGCAACCGACTCAATCGTCTTGCCGACGACGATTCCCACGCCGATGGCGGGGCCGATGGCTGCGAGACCGTAGCCGATTGTTGCGATGTTTCCCGTGATTTCTGCGAGAACCATGATGTTTCCTTCCGTTGTGACCCGAGCGGATCGTTGTGGTTAGTGCTCTTCCGCCAGCGCGAGCTGGAGGTAGACAGCGGTCAAGAGAGTGAAAACGTAGGCCTGAAGTACAGCGACCAAGATTTCAAAGAGTGAGAAGGCGATGCCGAACGCGAGGGTTCCCGCGCCACCAATATAGCCGTACCACTGGCCGACCCCGAGGACGAAGAAGTGGGTCGCCGAGAACAGCAGGACGAGCAAGAGGTGACCGACGATCATGTTCATGAGCAGTCGAAGGGTGAGCGTCACGGGCCGCAGCACGAAGGTCGACAGAAGTTCGATGGGGGTGACGACGATGTAAAACGCCTTCGGCACACCCGACGGGAACAGGGCGTTTTTGAGGAACGCACCCGGATGCTTTTTCAAGCCCGCGTATATGAACGTGATGTACGAGACGACCGCGAGCACGAGCGGAATTCCGATCACCGACGAGCCCGCGATGTTGAACCCGGGCACGATTCCGGTGATGTTGAGGAACAGCACGAGGAAGAAAATGGTGGTCAGAATCGGAAGAAAACGGCGACCGTCCTTTTTCCCGAGCAAGTCTTCGGCGATGTTGACGCGAACGAGGTCGAGAGCGATTTCGATGAGGCCCTGAAAACGACCCGGCACCACCTTCATGTTGCGGGTTCCGAGCCAGAACACGACGACGAGAAGTATGACCATGATCATTCGAATGATCATGATGCGGTTCATCTCGAACGGCGTTCCGACGAACAAAACGGCCTCGGGGAAAAATTCGGCGATGGTGGGAGCGTGAAACGTAACGCCTTCAGAGAGAACGAGGCCGTTCAGTCCGTTCACGTTGTCTCCTTGAGTCGAGCGCTACAGTGCGCTACATGGGCTCATATAGGCACGAGCCTACACCATGTCGACAATGGGAACACGAGCCCGCGAGATAGCAATCACGTCGCTCACCAGGGCTCCGAGCACCGCCGCGATCACGCAACTGAAGGCGATGACGGTGTCAAACGAATCGGAATTTCGGATGGCGAACGCGGCCACGAGAAACAGCACAAACTTGAGCAGCCACGCGCCCAGAACAATCCCGAAAAAGAGACCAGACGCGATGCTGCCACCGCTAGCCTTTTGGCCGATCAGGATGCTTCCCGCCGTGATTCCCATGAAAACGAAGGCCATCGCGCTGCCGACCAGAGCGCTCGAAACACCGATGGGGCCGACCAGCGCAAAGCCGATTCCGCCACCGACCACGGCGATGGCGACGGTCACTATCGCTCCGAGGAGAAGTGCGGTGCGAAGGGCCTTCGCCGCGAGTTGAACGGAACTAGACACGGGTGTCCTCCTCGATGTCACCGAACAGATTGATGGGTTTCTCGCGTCCGAGTGGCGCGATGGTGAGAACGGTCGTGACGATCAGCCCGACCGCAACGATTCCCGTCGCGATGGGCCAGTCGACAAACACGAACAGGTAGGCACCGACGGCCACCACGAGAGTCCATGCATACAGGATCAGGACCGCCTGGAAGTGGGTGTGCCCCATGTCTAGCAGGCGGTGGTGGAGGTGCTTGCGATCGGCCGCAAACGGGGACTGCCCGTTGAGGATTCGACGGGTCACCGCGAGAACGAAGTCGACCAGAGGCACGACGAGAACCGCGAGCGGGAGGGCGAGCGGGATGAACGCCGGAACCAGTTGTCCCGGGTCGATGCGGGTCGGGTCAACCTGACCGGTCACCGAGATCGTCGAGGCGGCGAGGACGAGTCCGATGACCAACGCCCCCGAGTCCCCCATAAACATTTTGGCGGGGTACCAGTTGACGGGCAGGAATCCGATCAACGCGCCGCACAGGGCGGCGGTCAAGAGAGTCGCGAGGTTGAAGTAGCTGGTTTGCCCGGGCCCGGTGGCGAGATAGTGCGAATACAGGAAGAACACCGAACCCGCGATCAGGGTGACGCCCGCCACCAGCCCATCGAGGCCGTCGATGAAGTTGATGGCGTTCATGACGAGGACGACGGAGAGGACGGTCAGGATGAGCGACATCGTCGGCGACAAGAGCGCGATGGTGCCGAAGGGAAGGCTCACGATTTGAACCCCGGACCACGCGAGGATTCCGGCTGCGATGATTTGTGCCGCCAGTTTGACGAGCCAGTTGAGGTCGATGAGGTCATCGATGACACCGACCACGGCCATCAACACGATTCCGACGCCGATTCCGACGACGGGCATGGGGTCCACGAAGATTTTCTGGAAGACCGGTAGGAATGCCGCGACAATCAGCCCGGCGCCGAGCCCCAGGACAATCGCCACCCCGCCGAGCCGCGGTGTGGGAGTGGTGTGGACGTCGCGCTCGCGGATTCCGGGGTAAATCGCGAACCGATGGCTCAGCCACAGCAGAGCCTGCGACCCGATGAAGGAAATGACCGCCGAAATGATTCCGATGAAAACGTAGTTCATGCGTCACCCTCGATGGCTCCGACGATGGCGCGAATGGCGTCGCGCGACACGGTTCCGTCGCGCAACACGCGCAGGGGTTTTCCCGTCACGGTGGGGGTTGCATCCACGATGGTCGAGCCGACGCGTGAACCGGAGGATTCTCCGCTGTCGAGGTAGACCGCGATTCGGTCGCCGAGAGCGTCGTGGGCCTCTGTTGCTGTGAGCGCGGCGGGTTTCCCGGTGAGGTTAGCGCTCGACACCGCGAGCGGACCGGATTCGCGAAGAATCTCGAGGGTGATTGCGTGGTCGGGCATGCGAAGTGCGGCCGTCCCGTTCGTGTCCCCGAGGTCCCATGCGAGAGTTGTCCGCGCTGGAACAACGATGGTGAGTCCCCCCGGCCAGAACGCCTCGGCCAGCGCGCGCATCTCGGGGGTGACCTGTTCAGCGAGTGCGTCGAGCGTCTCGATGCCCGGCACGAGAACGGGCGGGGGTGACGTCCGCCCACGGCCTTTCGCATCAAGAAGTTTCTGGACAGCGGCTGGGTTGAACGCATCCGCGGCGACCCCGTAGACCGTGTCGGTCGGAAGCACAATGAGGTCGCCTCGGCCCACCGCTCGACGCGCAAGCCGCAGCCCCGTCAGCGCCTCTGCCGTGTCGAGGCAATCATAGATTGTGACCATCTCAACCAGTTTAGCGATGGACGGTCACCGCACCGCGGTGAGTGCCCGTTCGCGGTGGAGCAGATCAGTGTGCGTGGTCGTCATCCCGAAACCGGCCTCGGCGGCAATCGCTCGGACCGCTGCGCCCTGACCATCGGCGTGTTCGACCACGAGTGTTCCGCCCGGACGCAGCAGTCGCGCCGCACGGGCGATGAAGACGCGAAGGTCACGCAAACCATCGGGTCCCCCGAACAATGCGGACTCCGGGTCGTACCCGAGAACCTCCGCATCGACCGGCTTGTCGGCATCGGGAATATACGGAGGATTGGCCACGACGACATCGACCGTTCCATCCAGTTCGGGAAGTGCCGTGGCCGCGTCCCCCCGCACGAGAGTGACCCGTCCGTCCGGGTATCGCGCGATGTTCCGTTCGGCCCACGCCGCCGCGAGGGGGAAAAGTTCGATGGCGTAGACCTCGGCGTTGGGCACCTCGGTTGCCAGTGCTAGTGCGAGCGCGCCGGTTCCTGTCCCCATATCGACGGCCCGCGGGGTCGCCGACGGGACCTGTCGTAGTGCTTCGATCGCCCATTCGGCGACGAGTTCCGTTTCGGGCCGGGGCACAAGCACCCCGGGTCCAACCTCGAGCACGAGGTGGCGAAACGGCGATTCACCGGTGATGTGCTGCAGCGGCTCGCGCGCCTCACGGCGAAGTGCCAACAGTTCGATGCGGGCGACCACGTCGGCGTCGAGTTCCGCACCCATGAAGGCTTTCGTGGCGACTTCACCGCGGGTCCAGCCGGTCACGTGGCCGACGAGCAATTCGGCGTCCGCCAGAGCGGACTCGATTCCCGCTCGACCAAAACGATCCGCCAGATCACTCACCAGCGTGCCGACGGTGGTCACGATCCGGTGGACTCCGACAGGGCCTTCAGTCGGGCCTCTTCGTCGACAGTGATGCACGACTCGATGATGGGCTCGAGCGCGCCGTTCATCACCTGGTCGAGGTTGTAAGCCTTGTAACCGGTCCGGTGATCGGCGATTCGATTTTCGGGGAAGTTGTAGGTGCGAATTCGCTCGGAACGGTCCATCCCACGGATCTGGCTCTTGCGCGCGTCGCTCGCGACGGCGTCGCGCTCTTCCTGCTGGCGCGCGAGAAGCCGGGCACGCAGAACGCGCATCGCCGACTCCTTGTTCTGAATCTGGCTCTTCTCGTTCTGGCACGACACGACGATGCCGGTGGGAACGTGGGTGATGCGAACCGCCGAGTCGGTCGTGTTGACCGACTGTCCGCCCGGACCACCCGAGCGGAAGACGTCAATCCGAAGGTCGTTCGGGCTGATTTCGACTTCGTCGGGCTCGTCCACTTCGGGAAAAACCAGGACACCCGTCGTCGAGGTGTGAATTCGTCCTTGCGCCTCGGTCGCCGGGACGCGTTGCACCCGATGCACACCACCTTCGTATTTCAACCGGGCCCATGCTCCGTTGGCGGGGTCGGATGCGTTGGCCTTGATGGCAACTTGAACGTCCTTGAAGCCACCGAGATCGCTGTCGGTTTTGTCGAGGATTTCGACACGCCAGCCTCGGCTGTCCGCATACTGCGTGTACATCCGCAACAGGTCGGCGGCGAACAGGAAACTTTCGGCCCCGCCCTCGCCACCCTTGATTTCCATGATGACGTCACGACCGTCGTCGGGATCCCGCGGTATGAGCAGTCGTCGCAGTTTTTCCTCGAGTTCGGTGACGCTCGCATCCATCGCGGGGATTTCCTGCGCGAACACCTCGTCGTCTTTCGCGAGTTCTTTCGCCGCGGCCAAATCCTCTCGAGCTGCGCTCAGAGCCTCGTGCGTCGTGACAATCTGGTTCAGTTCGGAATATCGTCGATTGAGTTTCTTGGCGCGCGCCGGATCGGCGTGAATCGCCGAATCGGCAAGATCCACCTGCAATTGCGCGTGTTCCGCAATCAGCCCATCAATCGATTCGAGCACGGTCGCCCTTAGAGCGTGACGACGGCGGTCGCGACGTCGAGAAGCTCGTCACGAACGACACCGGCGAATCCGGCGGTCTGATTGTCAACAGTCGCGATGACGGTCAGCGACCCACCCGTTTCGAGGGCGCGACCCGCACCGAAAAGGCGCTTGGCGGCCGAGAACACCGCGGAGTCGACGTTGCCGTCACCGAGCGGGCGTGATCCCTGAATCACGGCGAGTTGGTTTTTGGCGACGCGGGTCATCGAGTCGATAAGCACGACCACGTGGTGACCTTTTTCGACGAGGCGCTTGGCCCGTGCGATGGCGAGGTCGGCGACCGTGACGTGTTCGTCGGCGTGACGGTCGTACGAGGACGCACTGACCTCACCGCGAACGCCGCGGGTCAAGGCGGTGACGTCTTCGGGGAGGCCTTCGGCCACGACCACCATGAGGTGCGCGTCCGTCGCGCTCGCCGAAATCTCGGCGGCGAGGTCGCGAATGACGGACGTTCGCGTGGCTCCGGCGGCGGCATCGACGAGGACGCGGTCACCCTTCTTCACGCCGGCAAAACGACCCGTCAATCCGAGTGCGTCGTGTGCGTGGACCGCAATCAGGTCCGTGAAGTCGTCACGCGTGACCGCTTCTTCCGGTGCGGCGCCATTGACGAAATCAATCGTCGCGAGCGCGTTGTACTTCTGGCGGTTCTGGAAGTCGTTGTCTCGCGGTTGACGAATCGCGCCCACAATGGCGTCCCCTTTGCGAAGGTTGTACTTCTTGACCTGTCCCAAAGCCACGTACACGTCGGCGGGGCTGGCGAGGTAGCCGGCGGTTCGGACGAACGCGTAGTTGTCGAGAATGTCGAGGATTCCGGCGACCGGGATGAGAACGTCGTCGTCGCTGACGCCATCAAAGTCGTCGTCACGACCGCGACCGCGCTTGCGGTTGCGCTGGCGATTGCGGCCATTGTCGGTCTGGGCGTCGTCCGCTTCCGGCGAGTCCGTTTGTTCGCCAGCGTCGCCGTCCGTCGAGGAAGCGGCGGTTGCGCGGCCACGACCGCGGCCCCGGGTTCGGCGACCAGCAGGAGCGTCCCCGTCAGCGGACGGATCGGCAGTCTCGCCGGGAGTGTCCGATGATTCCGAGGTCGTGGGTTCTCCGACGATGACCTCGACAGGGGCGTCGGCGGACTTTTTCGTCGCGCGACGCGGTGCACGCGCGCGGACAGGCGCCTCGGTGGTGCTGTCGACAGACGTGTCTGTTGGTTCGTTTTCCATGCATTACTCCTTGATGTGTCACACCACCCGGACCAACCGCACAACGCGGTATGAAGTGGAGTGAATCTGAACCTGCTCGGGATCCGGTTAGAGACCGTCTCCATCGGGCAGTACCTCTACCGTAGCACCCTTGAAGTCCACCGCCAGCATGAGGCACTCCCACGAGGTTTCCGTCGACTTCTCCACAATGGCGGCAGCGCGCTCGCGCTCGACCGGGTCATCGGTCAAAACCAGCACCGAGGGGCCCGCTCCGGAGACGACCGCCGCGAACCCTTCGTCTCGGAGACGTCGAATGAGCGCGCTCGTTTCCGGCATGGCCTCGGCGCGATAGTCCTGATGAAGTTTGTCCTCGGTAGCCGCGTGAAGCAACTCGGGACTTTGAATCAACGCAGCGATGAGCAACGCCGAACGCGACACGTTGAACACCGCGTCTTCGTGCGGAACGGTGTCCGGCTGGAGGCTTCGCGCCGCTGTCGTGCTCATCGTGAGGTCCCTCGGGACAGCCACGAGCAGCGAGACTCCGCGGTGAACCGTGAGCTTCTTGTGCTGTGGGCCCTCGGGCGTCACCCACGCAATTGAGAGTCCTCCGAACAGCGCGGGAGCAACGTTGTCGGGGTGTCCCTCGAGTTTCGTCGCAAGGGTGAGGAGACCGTCGGTGTCGATCTCGACACTGCCGGCCAACAAGCCTTTGGCGATCATGATTCCCGCCACAATGGCCGCTCCGGAGGAACCCATCCCACGACCGTGCGGGATCGCGTTGTGACACACCAATTCGACCGACGGAGCCTCGATTCCGTAGGCGCTGAACGTCGACACGATCGCCTGAATCACCAGATTCGACTCGTCCGTCGCGACGGAACCCTCGCCCACTCCGTGGATGGTCGCGTGGGACGAGGGGCCGTCGATCACGGTCGCCGTGATGTCGTCGTACAACGACAGCGCGAGCCCCAAGGTGTCAAAGCCTGGTCCGAGGTTTGCCGATGTTGCCGGAACCTTGACGGCTACCGACCGGCCGACGGGGACACGACCCGGCACTAGTGCCCCGCAACCAAACCCAGCACGCTGGCGATCTCTGCGACATCGACGGGCACGACCTGGGGCATTGCCTCTGTCCCGTCGGCGCGCTTTAGCCCCCACTGCGGATCCTTGAGACCGTGACCCGTCACCGTGACGACGCACAGGGCGTCTTTGGGGATGACCCCCGCCTCGGCACGCTCCAACAAACCCGCGACGGAGGCGGCGGAGGCTGGCTCGACGAAGATTCCGACCTCGGCGGACAGGATTCGCTGTGCGAGCAGAATGTCGGCGTCGCTAATGGCTCCGAAGTATCCGTCCGAATCGTCGCGCGCAGCGATAGCCAAGTCCCACGAGGCGGGATTGCCGATGCGGATCGCCGTGGCGAGCGTTTCGGGATTCTTGACGGGTTTGCCCTCGACGAGCGGCGCTGAACCGGCCGCCTGGAACCCGAACATTCGGGGCAGGACGTCGGTCACGCCTCGGGCGATTTCTTCGCGGTAGCCGCGGTGGTAGGCGGTGTAGTTTCCCGCGTTCCCGACGGGAATGAAGTGGAAGTCGGGGGCTCGTTCGAGCACCTCGACGATCTCGTACGACGCCGTCTTCTGGCCCTCGATTCGGTCATTGTTGACCGAGTTGACGAGGTGGACCGGGTAATTGGCGGCGAGGTCGCGGGCGATGTCGAGACAGTCATCGAAGTTCCCCTGCAACTGCAGGATTTCGGCGTCGTGGGCGACGGCCTGGCTCAGCTTGCCCATCGAGATTTTGCCCTCCGGCACGAGCACCGCCGCGGTGATTCCCGCGTGCGTCGCATAGGCCGCTGCGGACGCGGACGTGTTTCCGGTCGAGGCGCAGATGACCGCCTTGGCCCCTGCCTCCACCGCCTTCGAAATCGCCATCGTCATTCCGCGATCTTTGAACGAACCCGTCGGGTTCATTCCCTCGTACTTGACGTAGACCTTGGCGCCGGTTCGCTCGGACAAAGTGCGAGCATAGATAAGAGGCGTGCCACCTTCGCCCAGCGTGATGATGGGCGTTGCATCCGTGACATCCAGTCGGTCACGATATTCGTGCAACAGGCCGCGCCATTGATGAGACATTAGAGCCCTTCCACTCGCAACACACTCACGACTCGTTCGACAACCGGCGACGCCGCGAGGGCGGTCACGGTCGCAGCGAGATCAGCTTCGGTCGCCTCGTGAGTTCCGACTACCAGCGTAGCGGTGGGTGCCTCGCCGTTCGTTCCCAGAGCCTTTTGCTCGACCGATTCGACCGACACTCCGTGGGCGGCGAATGATGCGGCGATGTCCGCGAGGACGCCCGACGCATCGGTGACCTCGAGTGAGATGTGGTACCGCGTTCGAATTTCGGAAATCGGAAGGATCGGAAAAGTGGCGTGGGTGCTTTCGGCGAGTCCCGGCCCGCCGACGACGTGACGTCGGGCCGCCGACACGAGGTCGCCGAGAACGGCGGAGGACGTTTCGAGTCCGCCGGCGCCAGCCCCGTAAAACATGAGCGAACCCGCCGCTTCCGCCTGGACGAAAACCGCGTTGTTCGCTCCGTGAACGGCGGCCAGAGGGTGGTCCAGTGGGACCATCGCCGGGTACACGCGCGCGCTGACGCCTTCGACCCCGTTCGCTCCGACAACGCGTTCGCAAATTGCGAGCAGTTTGACGACATACCCGGCTTTGCGAGCGGCCTGAATCTGTTCGCGGGTCACCGACGTGATGCCTTCGCGGTACACGCTGTCGACGGGGACGTGCGTGTGGAAGGCGAGCGACGCGAGAATCGACACCTTCTGGGCGGCATCGAATCCTTCCACGTCGGCGGTCGGATCCGATTCGGCGTAGCCGAGTTGTTGGGCCGTCGCGAGCGAGTCCGCCATCGACTCCCCCATGGTGTCGATTCGGTCGAGGATGAAGTTGGTCGTCCCATTGACGATTCCGAGGATCCGGGTGACGCGGTCCCCCGCAAGAGATTCGCGCAGAGGACGAATGATGGGAATCGCACCGCCGACGGCGGCTTCGTAATAGACCTGAGCGCCGACCTGCGCGGCCGCGGCAAAAATTTCCGGCCCGTGATGAGCGAGGAGCGCCTTGTTCGCCGTGACGATGTCCGCCCCCGCATTGATCGCCGCGAGCACCAGCGTCCGAGCGGGCTCGATACCGCCCATGAGTTCAACCACAATGTCGGCTTTGCGCACGAGTTTCTCGGCGTCGGTCGTCAAAAGATTCGTCGGAATCACCGCGTCACGCTTGCCTTTGAGGTCGCGTACGGCAACCCCCACCAGTTCGATTCCCGCACCGATCCGAGCGGCAAGCTCGTCTCCGTGGTTGAGAATCTGATCCGCGACCTGCGCGCCAACACTCCCCGCGCCGAGGAGCGCGATTCGCAGGTTCCGATATTCGATCACAGGGTGTTCCTTCCCCAATACATGTCTCGAGACAGTAAATCAGCAAGTGTTTCACGGCGCACGGTCGACACGGGCTAGCTTCTCGATTCTTGGGTGAGAAGAAGGCTGTCTTCGGCGGCGACCCACGCCAACATGGCGCACTTGACTCGGGCAACGAACTTGGACACACCGGACAGGGCGGCAAGGTCACCGAATTCTTCTTCGGGCAACACGATTGTTCCGCGCGAGCGCATCGCTTCACGGAATCCGTTGGCGAAGCGTTCGAATTCTGCGACCGACATCCCCGTCGCCTCGGAGGTCATGAGCGACGCCGAGGCCTGCGAAATCGAACAGCCCGAACCCTCCCATTCAAACGCGGTGATGGTGTCACCGTCGTCGCTGAGCCGGACCGTGAGCGTGATTTCATCGCCACACGTCGGGTTGTACTGGTGCGATGGAAATCCGCCCTCGTTCAGTCCGAACCCGGCTCGCTTCTTGTTGTGGTCGAGAATGATTTGTTGGTACAGATCGTCGAGTTGCATCAGGACTCCCCAAAGTAGTGGCGAACATCGGCGAGAGCCGCGACGGCGATTGCGACATCGTCCACCGTCGAATACATTCCAAGCGAGAACCGCGTCGATGAATCAACGCCGAGGCGTTTGTGGAGCGGCTGGGCACAGTGGTGTCCGACGCGTGCCGCGATTCCGCGGGAATCAAGGTACTGACCCACGTCGTGCGGGTGAACGCCGTCGATCGCGAAGCTGACCAGTCCGACGCGGTGGACGCCTGTGTCGGTCCCGAGAATCGTGACGTGAGGGATGTCGGCGACCGCCGCGTACATCTCGGCGCCGAGCGACTCTTCGTGTGCCGCGATCGCGTCGACTCCGACGGCATCAAGGTAGGACACCGTGTGGGCCCACCCGATCGCCTGAGTCAGGCGAGGTGTGCCCGGTTCGAACTTGGCAGGCGCGGGAAGGTAATCCGAGGAGTCGTACTCGACGCGAGTGATCATCGACCCACCGGTCAGAACAACCGGCATTTCGGCGAGAGCCGTGGCCGTCCCCCAGAGTGCACCGATTCCGGTCGGTCCGTA